>CAZEIY010000099.1:0-11650 GCA_964512375.1 uncultured Rickettsiales bacterium
GAGTCGGCAAGACCTGGCCCAATCCAATGGTTGGCTGTGTGGTGGTCCGCGATGGTGAGCTGATCGCCGAGGGCTATCACCACCGCCACGGCGAAGACCATGCCGAGGTCGATGCCCTACGCAAGGTCGGATTCGAGGCGCAGGGCGCCACCCTCTTCGTGAACCTCGAGCCCTGCTGTCACTACGGCTGCACTCCGCCCTGTACAGATGCCATCCTCCGCAGTGGCATCGGCCGGGTCGTGGTCGGTATGCTGGACGGCAATCCGCTGATCAACGGCAAGGGCGTCCGTATTCTCGAGGATGCAGGTGTCGACGTACGAGTTGGCGTCCTCGAGGGCGCCTGCCGCGCCCTCAACGAGGTATACGCCGTAAACCTGACCAGTCCTCGCCCTTTCGTCACACTCAAGGCCGCCATGACAGCTGATGGTCGCCTGGCAACCCGAACCGGCAAGAGCAAGTGGATCACCGGAGAGGATGCCCGACACCACGTACACGAAGAGCGGGCAGCGCATCAAGCGGTCCTGGTGGGCGTGGGCACTGTCCTCTCCGATGACCCCTCGTTGAATGTCCGTCTGCCCGGACAAGACGAGCTTGTTGACCCCATCAGAGTGGTTCTCGACTCCACCCTACGCACACCGCCATCAGCAAAGCTGTTCGCGTCCACTGGCAAAGTCATCATCTGCACTACATCCAGCCAGATAGGAAACGAACGAGCCCAGAAGCTTGAGGGCCTGGGCGCCGAGTTGATCTGCTGCGGTGACGGTGTTCGCGTAGATCTCGAGGCGGCGCTCGCGGCACTCTCCCAACGCGGTGTCTCAGCCCTGCTGGTCGAAGGCGGTGCCCAGATACACGGCGCTCTGCTCGATGCAGGGTGTGTCGACCGCCTGCTGCTCTATGTAGCGCCAAAGCTCTTCGGCGGGGCCGGGGCCCTTCCCATCGCTCAGGGAAGCGGTGCTGATGACCCCAAGGAAGCTCTCAAACTGACGCCCTTCAACGTACGTCGCCTTGGCGACGACCTCTTGCTGGAAGCACGCACTGCGAACGGACCAGCGGCCCAGTGGTGGCGCGAACAGTTAAACCCTGTCGAGGAGATCTGAATGTTCACAGGCATAATCACTTCCGTCGGAACGATCACCGCACAGAGTCCCACTGAAGCAGGTCGCCTCATCGAGGTGCGTTCGACCTGGAAACAACCTGCCTTCGCGCTCGGCGAGAGCATAGCGATCGACGGTGCCTGCATGACCGTTGTGCGCTCAGAAGGTTCCCACTTCGCTGTCGAAGTGTCCCCAGAGTCTCTCGACAAGACCACCTTGGGCGATCGCGCCGAAGGCGACCTGGTCAACCTTGAGCGTGCCATGTCCGTGGGCGATCGTTTTGGCGGACACTTCGTGTCAGGGCACATCGACGAGACCGGCCGTCTCATCTCAATAGAAGACGTGGGCTCCTGCCTGCGCATGACCTTCGAGTTACCCCCCGCCCTGTGCCGCTACGTGATCCCGAAAGGCAGCATCACTATCGATGGGATCTCTCTGACCGTGAATGGCCTCGACATCGAGAGCAACCGGTTCGACGTCATGATCGTGCCGCACACACAGAGTGAGACCAGCCTCGCCCAGCGCAAACCCGGAGACCGAATAAACCTCGAAGTCGACATGCTCGGCAAGTACGTCGAGCGCCTGCTGGAAGCACGCCTTCAAGGCTGAACGGTGCGGTCCTGTGCCGGCTCGAGCAGCCCGGTGTCGAGCAGACCGGCCTCGGAAAGAGCCGACTCCGCCTCTGCGCGGAACTCACCTTCGGGGAAGCTCAGGACGGCCGCCTCATAACGTTGATGTGCCGGTTCTGGTCGGTCCAATGCAAGCTGAATCAGTACGTCGAGATACACATCAGATCCTCGCTCCTCCTCAGCAGCAGCAGTCATTGCCGCTGAGAGCGCCCGTTCAGCCTGTCGGTACTGACCGTCGAGATAGAGGCCGAGGGCCAGGGTGTTCTGCATCGCGTGGTTGCTGCGATCCGTTGCAAGATTACGACGCACCCTCTCCAAGCCTTCCGAAATGGACGCCTTGTCGTCAGGGTGTCCTCGGAACAGCGCCCAGGCAATGTCATTGTCGAAAAATGGCTCCGCAGCGACATATTCTGGCCAGTCTTCCTCTACCTGACGTAGATGGCCCACCGCCTCGCTCCACCGTTCGCTCCGCATCAAGACCGTCCCGTGAATGACCTGAATCCAGGCATGCTCAGGATAGGTATCCGCCAGTCGAGTGGATATCTCCAGCTGCTTTCCGACACCTTCTTCGGCCATCGCATACTGCAAGGCTCGTAGTTCCTTGTCAGGCAGATTCTCGTCCAGTGCGAGACTTCGATGACCCACGATAACCACCGTCATGAAGACAGACACGAGAGCTATTGCGGCCAGGCCTACGCGAATGAGGAGTCCAGGACCAGCAGCAGCCGGGCTATAGAGCCTGGAAGGCCAGATCGCCCCGACGACGTAGCCCCACAAGAAGCCACCAAGGTGTCCGGCCCAGTCGACCATCGGCAGGAGGCTCAGCAGTGCGACGAGAACTACGATGGCCCACATATCCACCCCAAAGTAGTCCCGCAACGGCTTAGGGATGGACTCTCGGTAGCGACGCCCAAACGCTACTGTGGCCCCCAGCATGCCCAACACCGCACCGCTGGCGCCCAGCGATTCCTGCCCGACGAGCAACAGTGAAAACAGCGCGCCCACCACCCCTGCTCCCACATAGGTCACGACAAAGGCAGCGCGCCCGATGCCATTCTCAACGTTTCTGCCGAACAAGAAGAGCATCCACGTGTTGCCCACGACATGGAGCACCGAGGCATGCAGCATCGTGCTGCTCAGTAGTCGCCAATACTCGCCATCATTGAACACGGCCTCGGGACTCAGCCAGCCGAGGCCATCGCCCAGCCTCAGGATCGAGAGCTGGTCGACCAGATCTGCTGGATTAGGGAAGAGGCCAGCGAGGGGCCAGCCAAGAAAGAGTTGGATCGCGTAGTACCACAGGAGAAAGGCGATCGTTCCAGCGCACAGGTAGGGAAACGCCAGCAGCTCGGCGAGAAAGCTGCGGGAGTCACGGCTCTCCTGCTCAGTGACGGGAGTCCAGCGACGCAACGGTGCATGACGGAGAGCCCCTCCACGCTCTGGACTGGGATCAAGGCTGGAGGGCTCGTTCAAGAGGACACCGGGGTCGAGGGAAAGATGCTCCCTGAGCGGTAGGGGCTACCGCGCAGACAAGCGACGTCACCATAGTGCCCTCACCTTGCTCCCGCAACGGGCAACCAGAGAGCAGAAGTTGATCTCGTTAGGTGGGCGGCGGGCTAGAATTCCTCGTGACAACAGGGGCGAGTGGAACGCGTTAGACTCCGAACGTCGTGCCGCGCTTTCTCCATCAGAAGTCAGCCCCTACCCGACTTCTCGCGGTGCTGCTCTTCTGCGCGCTGTTACCAGCAGTTGTTCTCGCAAGCTACGCCATCAAGGGTCTCCTTGAGGCTGACCAGGTCTACCAGGCCGGTCTACGAAGCCAGCGAGAGGTCAGCACTGCAAGACTCCACAAGTCCCTGGTCGAGCAGGCGGATAACTTCGTTTCATCCATTGGGCAGACCGCTGCCGGCATCTGTGACGATGGGCAGTGGCGTGCGAGTGCCGCTCCCTGCGCAAAGGCCTGGCTGAGGCAGACTGCTCGCACAAGAGGTCTGGTAATTGTCAGTCGTTCCGGTGAAATCCTGTTTCCTACTGACAGCGATGACGACAGCCTCGAGTCAGCGGGACTACTGCTGCTCGCGCAAGCCAGGACTGAACTGGATGAGAACGACTCCTCGTTCCAGACCAGACACCTCATTTCAGGACCGCTGCAGCTGGTCGCTGGCGAAGGGCTGCTCGGGGGCCACCGAGCCCTGGTCAGCATCGAACAGAGTCTGCTGCGCGACGAGCTCACACCGAGCCTCAGCCGCTTCAACCGCAGTCACCCGAGTCTGAGCGCATCCATCGTAGGCACCGGGACTGCTGAGCCCCAGTTCGACGAACAGGACCTGGGTACATCGGTGAGCCGTGTGGCGCTCGAACCCTGGTTGCCTGATTCGAGCCTGCAGCTGAGGACGCTCTCGTCAGCGCTCAATCCAGCCAGGGGTTCCCGCCTCTGGATTCAGCTCGTCCTTCTCGTCGCTCTGGTGGTGATCGTGGCCCTGGCAGTGCGAGTCAGCACCCGCACGCTGCAACACGAGGTGCGGCTGGCCCGCATGAAGAGTGACTTCGTAGCGAATGTCTCTCATGAACTGCGTACACCACTGACGACGATTCGAATCATGGCCGAGATGCTCGCCCTGGGCGCCGTTCCCGATGCTGAGAAGCAAGGGGAGTACTACCGAAACATCGTCTCCGAGGCGGAACGTCTGACTCGCCTCATCAACAACGTCCTCGACTTCGCGAGGATTGAGGAAGGCCGCAAGAAATTCGAATTCGGCATGGGTGATCTTGGTGACGTGGTCTTCGAGGTAGCCCGAATCATCGGCGACTACGCCCGCAAAGAGGGTTTTGAACTCACTACTTCGGTGGAAGAAGGGCTGCCCGCCACGAGCTTTGATCGAGATGCGATCATCCAAGCTCTCATCAACCTCACAGCGAATGCTGTCAAGTACAGCGAAGACGACAAACGCATCGAGGTGGGCGCGCGCTGCGAACGTGATAGCATCCTCCTCTGGGTGAGCGACCATGGTGCCGGGATCGACGCCGATGAGGTCCCCCACCTGTTCGAGAAATTCTTTCGTGGCGGGGAGCACCTGACACGAGAGATTGGGGGTACTGGGCTCGGTCTATCGATCGTTCACCACATTGTGCAAGTCCACGGTGGTGAGGTATCTGCTAGATCAACCGTCGGTGTCGGAAGCACCTTCGAAATCAGGCTTCCAATTCGGCATGCAGAGTTGATGAGCGCGAAGGAACAACGATGAGCGACAAGAAGAAAATCCTCATCGTGGAAGATGAGCGACAGATCCGTGAGAGCCTCAAGGACTTCTTCATCCTCCAGAGCTACCTGGTCTTCGACGCAGCAACCGGTGATGCCGGCCTGACTGCCGGCCTGGCAGAGAACCCGGACCTCATCGTCCTGGACATCATGCTTCCGGGCATGCATGGATTCGATGTCTGCCGTGGACTGCGATCGGGGGGATACTCGGGCCCCGTGCTGTTCCTCACCGCCAAAGGTGAAGAGGTCGACAAGCTGACCGGCTTCGATGTAGGCGGCGACGACTACGTGACCAAGCCATTCTCCCTGCTCGAGCTGCACGCGAGAGTCCGCGCGCTGCTGCGTCGAGCCGAGAAGGAGCAGCCCAACGAAGAGGTCTACTCCTTCGACAACATCGCCGTTAACTTCACCACCTATGACTTGCGTGTCGAGGGCAACGCTGTCCGTCTCTCCGCCAAAGAGATGGAGTTGCTCCGCTTCCTGGTGAACCATCGGGGCCAGGTCCTCAGCCGTGACGTACTTCTCGAGAAGGTGTGGAACTACGACTCCGAGGTCTCCACCCGCACCGTCGACACCCACGTCCTCAACCTGCGTCGCAAACTGCAGGATGCCCCACCCAATCGATACATCCAGACCGTGCATGGTGTCGGCTACAAGTTTGTTGGCGGCCTCTAGGCCTCCGCTCCTCCTCCGACCGTTCCAGCGCGACGCTCCGTGACCATTGTCGTCCACAAGTACGGCGGCTCCTCCGTCGCAACTCCAGAACGGCTCAAGGCAATCGCAGAGCGCGTCGTCGATGAAAAGAAGAAAGGGCTACAGCCCGTCGTAGTGGTCTCGGCCATGGGACGGACCACAGATGCCCTGTTGGCGCTCGTGCGCGAAGTAAGCGATGCTCAACACCGACGCGAGCTCGACATGATCCTCACTGCTGGGGAGCGCATCTCGATGGCCCTGCTCGCCATGGCCATCGGAGATCAGGGCTGCGAGGCCGTCTCCCTTACCGGCTCCCAGGCGGGCATCATCACCACAACCGACCACAACCGCGCCCGCATCATTGAAGTGCGACCAGTGCGAGTGCACGAGGCTCTGGAGCAGGGTCGCATCGTGATAGTCGGCGGATTTGCAGGCGTATCTACCGACAAAGAGGTCACTACCCTGGGACGAGGAGGGTCCGACACCACTGCGATCGCACTGGCAGCAGCACTCCAAGCTCAAACCTGTGACATCTTCTCGGATGTGGATGGGGTGTACAGCGCCGACCCAAGGGTGGTCGACGATGCCCGCAAGATCGACCGACTGGCCGCTGGAGAGGCCCTTGAGATGGGACTGCGAGGAGCCCGCGTCCTGGCGCCCGAAGCCGTGGACTATGCGCGCCGCCACGGTGTGACTCTCCACGCCAGATCGAGCTTCACAGCCGGCTCGGGCACGGTCATTACCAACGCACCGCAGCCTGGCACGGGTCGCGCTGTCGCCATAGCGGCAGACGACTCTGTGGTGCCGGTCCGTCTTGAAGGGCCGGAACAGGCCCTCTCAACCATCCTCGATGCACTGGACGCATGCCCCCTGGTGTGCCGGGACATCTGCCGCACCGACGATACCGACGCCAGCACCTGCGAGCTCCGCCTGGACACCCGGAACACACCCGACTGGCAGGGGCTCGTCAATGAACTGTCAGAACGAGCCCAAGAAGAAGGAGCGACGCTACGTGTCTTCGCCGACCTCGGCACGGTCAGCGTGGTAGGTGAAGGCATCGCCGAGCAGAGCCGCTGTTGGCAGATTGCCCGAGAGCAACTCCAGATTCTCGACATCCAAGCACGCCGCCTCAGCTCCACCGCGTGGGGAATAACCGCCGAGATTCCGCGCGCACGCCTCGATGAGGTGGTTCGCGCCTGGCACCGCTCCTTTCCTGGCCTGAAGGGAGAGCAGTAGCTCGTTCTTCCTCCAGAGCGACCCCGCTACTGCTCGGGGTTTCCAGAACAGTCCGAGCAAGTTTTCCTTGCAAGCAAGGCTCAGGCTGTCTATTGCAGCCCTGGACGTGATCTGTCCATTCCTTATTATGTCTGATGAGATCGGCGCGAAGCAGCGCCACAGGCAGTGTCTGGACGAGTTCCCAAGATGATGAATCACATCCTCAAGCCAGCAAACCTGTTTACGAGCGGCAGCTTGTTCTGCGGGCTGTACTCGATCATGGTGTCAGCAGGAGCCGAGGCCCACGAAGTCGAGTCGTTCTACACGGCCGCCCTGCTCATCATCTTTGCCGGTATCTTCGACGGGCTCGACGGCCGAGTTGCCCGACTTACCAACACCCAGAGTGACTTCGGTGTCGAACTGGACTCCCTGGTCGACGTCGTCTCCTTCGGTGTTGCACCAGCCGTACTCCTCTTCAAGTGGGGCCTCGAGGCCTATGGTAGAGGCGGCCTGATCGTCGCCTTTCTGTTCACGCTCTGCGGCGTCTTCCGACTCGCGCGCTTCAACATGGAAGCCCATCAGAACAACGGGGACAATCACCGCCCCAAGAAGTACACCGAGGGCCTCACAATCACCTGCGCCGGAGGCATGGTCGCGGTCCTGGTGCTCCATCACGCAAAAGTGCGCGCCACCGAGGTCGATAGCCACGTCTCTGTCCTGCTCCTGACGTTGATGCTGTCGTATCTGATGATCAGCACCGTCAGCTTCCGCACCTTCCGTGAATTCCGCCTGTCACCCCTCAGCATCTCAATGATCGCGGTGGGAACGGCAGCCATGGTCGCGGTCCTGGTGGTCTACGACATCACCTTGTTGCTCGTGCTTATCGGCGGCACCTACATCGGCTCAGGCCTCATCGAAGAGGCCTTCAGCTTTACCCGTCGACGCCGCGACGATGACTTCTACTACCTCGGCTCACTGGATGAGCTCGTAGAAGAAGAAGAAGCCGACGAAGAAGCCCGCGCCTGATCTGCAGGCGACTCCCCTGAGTTGCACTCTCACTCGACAGCTGACTTCTCCACGAGCTTCTCAAGCAGGACCCGCAACCGTTCGCTGCGTGGATCAAGCTCGAGAGCCTCGAGGTAGCAGTCCCGCGCCTGCAGCCAGCGACGAGAACGCTCAAAGGCAGCGCCAAGTGCTAGTAGGTACGCCTCGTCCTCCAGCCCGCCAGACCGTAGCGACAGGAAGGCTGGCCGGCCGCGCTGCAGGTGCGCTGCGTTGCTCTCCTGGGTGGCGTAGTGGAGGTAGAGAGGCGCCGAGAACTCCAGGTGGGCGTTGTCATCTGTGTTGAGCGGGGCGTCAGCCGAAAAGGCAAGAGCAGCAGGTCGATCCATCAGCACGAAAGCCAGCAGATCGAAGGGAGCCTTCACCCCGATACGGCCCACATCAGAGGCCACCGCGGGTACCCGAAGATAGGACTCGAGAGCCTCCGGTGATAGCTCGAAGGGCTCGTCACTACCCAAAAGAATCACATCGGCATCCTCGATGGTCGAGATAACGAGCACGTGCTCCCAGACGCCCGAGAATGTGCGCACGATGCTGCGGAGATCGCGGCTGGCCATGCCGTAGGTATGGGTCCACTGAACGAACACACCACCGGGAGTCAGGCGCTCCCGCCCCAGCCGCAGGAAGTCATCCGTGAACAGGTTCGACACCCCCGAGATCCAGGGATTACTGGGCTCGTTGATGATGACATCGTACAAACCCTGATGGCGATGCAGGTGGTTACGCGCGTCGTTGGCGATGGCGCGAACTCGAGGATCGTCTAGAGGTCGTCCGTTCACTTCGTCGAAGAAGTGCGAGGCATCCAGCACCTTGGGCTCAATCTCAAGCACATCGATGCTACGGACGCCTTCCTGTACAGCTACCGAGCCCGCCGTGATTCCCGAAGCCATCCCCACTACAAGGACATCGCGAGCATCCTTCCGGACAGTGAAGGGCAGATGGGCGAGCAGGATCTGAGTGCGCAGGTCCTGTTTGGTGCTGGCATCCACTTTGCCGTTGTTCGCCAGCCAGATATTGCCGCTTCCGCGCGAACGCGCCACCGTCACCACGCTGGCAATCCCCTCGGCGTAATATAAGAGGTCGTAGTCCGAGATCGCGTAGTTGCGCACCGCCTCGTGGCTGTAGTCCGAGAGCTCACTCACATACTTGTACATGCCTGCACTCATCAGCAGCGGGTCCCAAGGTGGACGCAGCCAAACGCTCGCTACACCCAGCGTGACGATGAGGAACTGCCAGACGCGCTGCCGACGAGGCACTACGACGTAGCGAGAGAGGACGAACACTGCAAGCGCCAGGTCGAGGACGATGGCCACCGACAGCGTGTTCTGGATGCCGAGCAGGGGGATCATCACGAAGCCTGCGAGCACGGCACCCAGCACCGCCCCAAGTGTATTGACCACGTAGAGGCGTGATACGTCGCTACCGACTCGCTCCGCGCTGCCAGCGACCAGCTGCAGGGCCAGGGGGAACATCGCCCCAATGCACAGAGTGGTGGGCACCATGACCAACATGGCTAAGAGACCGTGAACGAACAGCAGCATCAACTCACCGCCGCCAACCAGGCCAAAGAGGTCGACGTACCAGTACGGCATGAAGCGAAACAGGTGATTGGTCAACCACGCGCATGTCCCTGCCCCGACCAGCACGCCAACGAGAGCGTGTAAGGGACGCGCGCCGGGCCTCCCCACCGCCGAGGCGGCCGCTACCGCGCCGCCAGCCGTTCCAAACAGAAAGGCCATGAGCATGAGGGTGAAGGCATAGACAGAGGAACCCAACAGCAAGGTCAGGAAGCGGGTCCAGGCGACCTCGTAGATCATGGCGCAGCTACCGGAGACCGCGAGGACCACAAGCACCACGACCCGAAGTTTCGCTCGAGCCGCTCCCTCGAGATGGGGATCGGGCGCCCGCTCAAGCAGTTCCTCTTCCTCGCGACACGATGCCAAATCATCTTCTGGCGCAACGGCATCACCCTGTCGACGACGACTCCACTGCAGGGCGACCAAACCCACGGCGATGTTTGCCAGCGCTGCACCCACCTCTGTATTCCGCATCCCGAAGGCCGGCAGGAGCACCATGCCGGTCAGCGCGGTCCCCACCACAGCCCCTGCCGTGTTGAAGCCGTACAGCAGGCCCGCCCGACGGCCTACCAACGACAACCGCTCGCTGACGAAACGGGCGAGCAGGGGGAAGGTAGCTCCCATCGCGGCAGTCGGCAGGAGCAACACCGCGACCATCAAGACCAGGTGAAAGGCCTGGAACCACCAAAAGCGTCCTGCGTCGCCATGGGCAAAGACCTGCCTATAGAGCAACGTCGCACCGTCCACCAACCAGGGAAAGATCAGCGCATAGACACCGATGACCAACTCGAGCAAGCCGTACACACGCAAGGGCTGGGCACCACGATCAGCAAATCGCCCGCTCCAAGCAGCGCCAGCGGCCAGCCCGAGCATGAAGGCGGCGAGTACGGTGGCGACAGCGAGGTGAGTGGCGCCAAAAACCAGGGTAAGCCGACGCATCCAGAGCAACTCATAGAGCAGCCCCGTGGCACCCGAGACGAAGAACAGGGCCAGGACCTGGAGGAAGAGCCCCTGCGTTCGCTGGACCATGTACCGGGCGCCCGGCGAGGGGCGGATCAGAGCCCGTGCTTGCGGCGACGACGAGAACTGCCGAGGGCCATCAGAGAAAGAAGCAACACCGCCCCACCTGCGTCTGCAGGCCCCTGCACCTCACAGGCACAGCCGCCACCAAATTCTCGATTCTCATAGGGGACTTCAAGCAAATCAATGGTGCCTGACGAACTGTCGTCGTCGTCACCGGTCGTGTCGTCGTCGTCACCAGCCGTGTCGTCGTCATCGCTGGCCGAGTCGTCGTCATCGCTGGCCGAGTCGTCGTCATCGCCGGCCGAGTCGTCGTCATCGCCGGCCGAGTCGTCGTCATCGCCGGCCGAGTCGGCAGCGGCAACAAGCGCGGGGAAATCCTCGACGACGGCCAGCAGCGGCGCCGTCGGATCCACCGTCACCGGCGCACCTCGGAGCCGCAGATCCAACACGGTAGCCTCCGCGCTCCAGTCCATAGAGCAGCGGCTCTGAGCCTCGAGGGACTGGAAGCTGCGTCCATCGGCCAGCGCGACGACCTGATCCGTGAGCTGCCCGTAGACCACTACGGGGGCATCGTCGGTGTCCGGCAGGCGCTTTGTGGCGGCGGGCAGAGCCACCACGATCAACAGCAGCGAGGCCACCATCCCAATCCACAGGCCCAGGCAGCCGGCGGGCCCGCCGTCACTCGCACTGAGCCACAGGAACCAACCTGCGAGGCCCAGTCCCAGGACCGGCAGGACGAGGGGAAAGAGATGCCAGGGACTGGCTGCGTAGCCGGCCAGGGCGAACACGAACAGCGAGCCCAAGGTCCAGAGGAAGACGAACAGAAGCGCAGGGCGCCCCGCAGGCCGTAGCGCGCACAGCGGCACTCCCAGCAACAGCACCACAGCCAGGCAGATCCCTCCGGGCAGATCGGAGAGTTCTGCAGGCAGCCTTTCTCCGGGAACATCGGAGAGCCCTGGCCAGAGCAGCCGCTTGATTTCTGCCAGCGAACCACGCCATGCCTCACCCATCGACATGCCCTGATCGCCACGGTCGTGCAGCAGCAGGTCCTGCAAGGCGCTGACATTACTCAAGGCATAGGGGAGCAGCACAACAAGG
>CAZEIY010000100.1:0-11627 GCA_964512375.1 uncultured Rickettsiales bacterium
AGTGGGGCTCGCGCCGCTGACATCTACCTTCTTCTGGATGGGATCGGCGACGCCACCCTCGTGGTGGAATGTGTGGCTGGTGTCGCTGGTCTCATCACGAAAAACGATCTTGAGGCCGCCATTGAGGTATGCCTTGGTCTCGAGCCGCTCCGAGACTTCTTCGATGTCGAAGGTGACGTCTTCAAAGATGGAGACGTCGGGTCGGAAGAATATCGAGGTGCCCGTACCTCGCGCCTTGCCCGCCTTGGCGATGGGAGCAACGCTCAGTCCACGCTTGAACTCTTGTACCCAGGTGTGGTCGTCGCGCTTTACGGTCGCGACGAGGCTCTGGCTGAGCGCATTGACGACCGAAGCGCCAACGCCGTGCAAGCCGCCGCTGGTCTCGTAGAGTTTGTTGTCGAACTTGCCGCCAGCGTGGAGCGTGGTCAGGATGAGTTCGAGGGCAGAACGCTTGTACTTGGGGTGCACGTCGACGGGAATGCCACGTCCATTGTCGGCCACGGTCGCTGAGCATCCGTCTTCGTGGATCGTGACGGCGATCGAAGAGGCATAGCCATTCATGGCCTCGTCCACGGAGTTATCGACCAGCTCCCACAACAGGTGGTGCAGGCCGTCCTTGCCGACGCCACCGATGTACATTCCCGGGCGCTTGCGCACCGGCTCGAGGCCCTCAAGGACCGTAATGTCCTTGGCTGAGTAGGATGACTCACTCGCCATCAGGGGAGTCCTCGCTCTCTTCGTCTTCGAGGAGGTCATCGTCCACCTCTTCGTTGACGTCTTCCTGTCCGGCGCGTGGGTCCTGAATCCAGGTATCGCGCTGTACTGCCGTGAGGGTGCCTCTCTTGATGACTTCTACGCCCTTGCCGCCGCGACGGGTGACGCTGTAGCGCCGCTCGGACACCCGCAGTTGTCGTCCTCGAGAGGTCTCAACCTGGAGGCCATGGCTTCGCTTAAGCGAGATGGCAAAGTCGATCACATAGTCGCCCGAACCCAGGCGGATCGTGTTGACACCCATGCCCGTGGAGCGAAGCAGCTTGAGTTGCTCAACCGGGAAGATCAGCACCCTCCCTTGGAAGCTGGCGAGATTGACCTTGAGGTCAGGCCCTACCAGCGGAACGACGCCGATCACGCCGTCCTTGATGCCCTTCACCTTTCGAAGTGTGCAGTACTTTCGTCCGCTGCGTGTGGAGGACTCAATATGGTTGGTCAGAGGGAAGATGAGCCCCTTACCCGCTCGGGTCAGGGCTACTGCGACGGGTCCTATCTCTTCGATGCGGACACTGTCGTCTTCGTCGCGGTCCATGTCGTCATCTGGTGCCGTCTCATCGCCGGTCGTGGGTGCTGTGGCGCGAAGGGTCTCCGCCTCCTCTTCGCCGTCTAGCGGTGCAGGCGTGTCGGCGACTGAGTGCTCGCCACTCGCATCTTCGCTTTCCTCGTCACTGCGAATGGAGAGCTTGTGCTCGGGCAGGTTGCGCTCATCCATGGACACGACGGAGACGATCTTTTCGCCGTCGGCCAGCTTGAAGTAGCGCTGCACTGGCTCACCGTAGCCAGAAGTCTGTGAGATCTTGTCCAGACCCAGGACGTAGGCCTTCCCCAGGTCGCTAAAGAAGGCCACTGTGCTGCGAGTCGACGCCCGGAATGCGCACATCACGGAGTCACCCTCGCGTACGCGGATGGTGCTGATGTCCGTGAAGCCACGCTGCCTCTTCAACCAGCCTCCCCGGGTGAAGATGAGCCAGGTGTCTTCTTTGACTATGTACTTCTCGGCATCGAAGACGAAGTCCTCAGACGTAGCCGATCCAATCAGGGTGCGACGTTCGTCACCATGAGTGTGCGAGACCTCCAGCAGCTCGTCGCGAACCACGCCCCAGAGCTTCTTGCGGCTGGCCAGGATCGAGCGAATGCGTTTGGCCTCGGCTTCGAGGCGGGCCAACTCTTCCAGGACGGCCTCTACTTCGAGCTTGGCGAGGCGATACAGCTTGAGGTCCAGGATCGCGTCGGTCTGCATCTCGTCCAGAGGGAAGCGCTTCATCAGGCGCTTTGCCGCGTCTTTGCGACCATCACTCTTGCGGATCAGCTTGATCGCTTCGTCCAGGGCACCGAAGAGGATGCCAAAGCCCTTGAGGATGTGGATGCGCCGCTCGAGTCGCGCCAGGTCGTACTCGAATCGTCGCCTCACCACGTCATATCGGAAGTCGAGGAAGTGCCGCAGGATAGTGACCAGCCCCACCTGAGCAGGGGTGCCGACCTCTGGGTTGGTGGTGGGCAGCAGCACAGTCATGTTGACGTGGAAGTTCGTCTGCAGGTTGGTGTGTTTGTAGAGATAGGCCATCGCGACGGTGTCTACGGCGCTTCGCCTGAGCTCACAGACGACACGAATGTCATCGGTGCTCTCGTCGCGTACATCGGTGAGCTGCGGCAGCTTGTTGTCGCGAATCAAGTCGCCTATCTGCTCTACAAGAGTGGCCTTGTTCTGCCCAAAGGGGATCGACGTGATGACGATGTAGCGCCGTCGGTTCGCTTTCTCGATGTGGTAGGTAGCGCGGGTTCGCACTGTGCCGCGACCAATACGATAGATCTCGCCGAGTTCTTCGGGGCTGTTGAGGATCTCGCCACCCATGGGGAAGTCGGGACCATCAACATGCTGCATTAAGGCAGCTACATCGCTCTTGGGGTCGTCGATGAGAGCGACGGACGCGCGACAGACCTCGCGGAGATTGTGGGGTGGAATGTTGGTGGCCATGCCCACCGCGATGCCGGCGCATCCGTTGACCAGCAGTTGAGGTACGCGCGAGGGAAGGACAATAGGCTCTCGAGTCGTGCCGTCGTAGTTGTCACGGAAGGGGACTGTGTCGCGGTCGATCTCCTCAAGCATCTCGGAGGCGAGGGCGCGCAGACGCGCCTCGGTGTAGCGCATGGCAGCGGGAGGATCGCCATCGAGCGATCCGAAGTTGCCGTGCCCCTCGACCAGGGGATAGCGCAAGGCGAAGGGCTGCGCCTGACGGACCATGGCATCGTAGATGCTCTGGTCACCGTGGGGGTGGAAGCGAGCCATGACCTCACCGACGACGGCAGCGGACTTGCGGAAACGAGCCGTGTGGAGCAGTCGCAAGTTGGCGTACATGGCGTACAGGATGCGTCGCTGTACGGGCTTGAAGCCATCGCGCACGTCAGGAAGCGCGCGTGAAGTAATTACCGAGAGCGCGTAATTGAGATACCGTTCTCGCGCAGCTTTGAGCAGGGTGACACTGTGGCCACCTTCGGGGGGCTCGTCATCGCCCGGAGGGACTGGGCTCGTCGGCCCCTTGCCGTCGGGCTTGACTGTTCCTGCCTTGAAGTTAAATGAATGCTGCATTCGTGGGCGGCTGGAGATACGTCACGTGGGCGGCTGGAGATACGTCAGGATGAGGTTCCGAGAGCGCCCAAACTCATACCACACGCGAAGCTGCAGGGATCACCTTTTGCGCTTTGAATTTCCGCTCAGACCCTCCATTTGCCTCGCCGTGACCGGATCGTTGCTGTTGCTGATTCTTTGTGGGGAGGTCCATGCGGAGAGTCGGGAGAGCCTGGATCTCGAGGCGGTGGTGCGTGGGCTCCCGCCTTCAGGAACCGCCGAGTCGGTGGCTCTTTGCCCAGATATAAGCGAGCGACCTGATGTATTTGTGGCCAGAGACGGAAGCGGCCTCGCCGGCACCCTCGCCAGGGCAGGCTATCGCGTCTATCTCGTCGATCCGTGGGACAGCGTCGAGGCGCGCTCTGATGGCTTTGATGCTGTGGTTCGTGATGTGTATCCCAAGCTGCTTCGCCGGCTCGCCGAGCTTGGTGGTGGCGAGCGCGTCACCTGGATCGGTCATGGTCTGTGCGGCATGTTGCCTATGGCTGCGGCCGCTCGTCCGGCGGGCAAGCTGCCGAATGTTCGCTCGGTAGCGCTCGGTACACGCTTCTCCTGGACCCTGCCGTCTCCTCTGCTGTTGCGGTGGCTACATAGCTGGCAGGACGAGGAGGCGGCCCTGCCTGAGCTGGTGACGAGGCTCTTCTTTACCGGGTTGCGCCCGCGTTCTGGTCCGCGAGCATCGTCGGCACCCCCTCCCTTGGATGCAGCTGCGCATCCCGCCGCGGTCCTCGAGGCCTATCATCGAGACGCGGTGAGTCGGCCTCCTCCGCGCGCACTCATCAAGGATCTTCTGCGCTGGTTCGAGGTCGGAGAAGCGAGAGACCGTGAGGGCTGGGTCACCTACAGCGCCGGCCTTGGACTGACGCCGGGACCCATCTTGCTGGTGGCCGGAGCGACGGACCCGGTTGCTCCGCCTGAGGATGTACTAGCGGGCTTTCGCCAGCTCCCCGAGGCATCGGCGCCCCAGTGGCTGCTGCTCAGTCGAGCCAACGGTGATGTTGAAGAGTACGGACACCTGGGCATGTTGCTTTCTCGGCACTCTGCTCGTGATGTTGACTCGAGTATCCTGCGATGGCTTCGCAAGGGGAAGCTGTAATGGTCACCCGTCACCCTGCTCTATGGTTGCTGGTCTTGTACGCGCTGCAGGTGGGCTGTGTTGCCGTGCCGATCCGAGACCCGTCCGTTCTGGAACACTATGAGGCTGCACTGCAGACCAACGATGGCTGGGAACTCTCTCTGTTTCACCTGCCGCCGGCTCCCGAGGCAAGCGGGCTGGTTCACTTCGGCACGCCTGTCCTGCTCGCTCACGGAACGGCTATCAACCGATTCAACTTCATGCTTACGGGAAGCAACCTGGCTCGCTACCTCAGTGATCGCGGCTTCGATGTCTGGCTCCCTGAACTCCGAGGAGATCGTAGCTCTAGAGCGCCCGACAAGCGCACCTGGCGGAGAGGCGAGTGGACCCTGGATGACATGGTTCGCGAGGACATTCCCGCGGTGCTCGATCACATCAAGGCTGCGAGCGGTCGCGATCAGGTCTGGTGGATTGGACACTCTCTAGGGGGGATCCTGGGCTATGTGACCTTGCAGGGGCCGCGGGCTGGGGATGTGGCCGGAATCGTGGCAATCGGCTCGCCTGGTGATTTTCGTGCCCCAACTCGCCTTGCGCAGCGCGGCCACCGTGCGGCGCATCTGTTGCCGAGAACTGGTCAGGTACCAAGCCGAGGTCTGGCGAGGTTTGCGGGGCCTCTTGTGCATCTTGCACCAGACAGCAACCTGCTCCACGCCATCTTGAACTACGACAACATCGAACTAGGCAGCATGGTGAGCTTTGTGAATCCAGGCATGGAGAATATCTCGATGGCTCTGATACGGCAGTATCGAAGCTGGCTTGTCAGTGGCTCCATCCAGAGCGCTGATGGCAAGGTCAACTACAGTGATGGCCTAGCCAAGGTGACTGCGCCGGCTCTGCTCATCTCGGGTCGCGTCGACCACATCGTGCCGCCCTGGGTCGTTCGTGCTGCGTACGATCGCCTCGGTTCCATCGATAAGAGCTTTGTTGTGTTAGGCCAGGGCTGGGGTACCCGCCATGACTACGGACACGGTGATCTGTTGGTGGGCAGTCGGGTTGTGGAGGAGGTCTTTCCCCTGGTTAGCGAGTGGATGGAGGCGCGGATTGGGGGGGAGGATGCGCCCATGGGGGCGCTGGAGCTTTCTGTCCAGGAGCGCGCGGACCCACTGCTCGAAGCCTCGGAGCTGGATGACGAGGATTCGGACTCTGCACCGCACGATGGGCAGGAGGCGGGCCAGACGGCCTCGCCCGAGGGTCGGTAAAGGCGGACTCGAGCAGCATCGCGCCTGCTTCGTAGCGCGCGATCATCAGTCCTGCACGCACGTCCCCTGGGCCTTTGACGAGCAGTCGTTCCAAGAACGCGCGGAGTGGCTTGAGGGCTGCCCCTACCGCCTCGGTCCGTCGCTCCGGTGCTGGTGGGCTGTGTCCTGCCTCTCCGCCGGCCTCGAGTAGCCGTGGCGCCCGCAGCAGATCGAAGACGAGCTTAGCGCCACGGCGGCCAGGAACGGTGATGCCGGTCAGTTCATAGAATGAGGAGCCTTCGCTTACTCGAACTCGATACTCAAGGGCGCGGCGCGCGTTGGTGAGGGCCAGCAGTTGGGAGTAGCCAAACTCCGTGTTGGCCGGTGACTGGTAGCCGTGCTTTGCGAGCAGACTGGCACTCACACCGATAGCAACGTCCTGCCCGACGCCAGGGTGGATCGCCATAGGGTCGAGTCCCTTGCCTGAAGGGGCAGAGAGAATAAGGCGGAGCAGGGGCGCGTCGATCTGGATCCGAAGATTCTCATCGGGAAAGGCCTCCTTCGCGCCTGGCCAGTCGGTCAGGTGCAGTACGACGAGCTCAGATGTTGTCCGCATTACTTCGGCAGCGACGGCCTCCCTGGCGAGGGCAAGTGCTGCCTGGTCAAGGGGGTAGGGCAGGGCCTCGCCCTTCTCCCAGCGAAGCTCGACACTCGGCCGTGTCGAGGCTTCGGCGATGGCGCGCACCTCAATGCCAGCGCCAGTCCGGGATGCCTTCAACTTTGCCGAGAGGGACCAATGCGACAGCAGACCTGTCGGATGCTCTTCAAGAGAACTGCGCGGACCATCTGCTCGACCCAACTCAATCTTCAGCGGCATGGTCCCTTGTAGGAGAATGCACGTACCGCAGCCTGGTTCGGCATCAAGTCGTAGTGGAGAGGCAATGGCAGTCACCGCCAGTAGGGACTTTGCACCGTCCTCGAGCAGTACCCTGGTGCCCTTTCTTACCCCTCGCTGACGACGTTGTTGCATGCGCCAGCGTGCCGCCAGGCGAGAGATCCCGCCGAGGGTGGCAGAGACCACGAGAACCGGAAGGGGTCTTGCCGCCCACTGCTTTGTGGTGCTGGAATCGGTTGTCTGTGCGTCGCAGTGCACCTGCGCGCAGGGTTTGCAGCTGGCAGCAACTGCGACCAATGAGATCGTCAGAGCACAGAGGAGAACCCTCAGGGCCATCGCAGTCGAAGAGGTCTTCCTAGCCGGGAGCTTCGAGATCGCGCGGCGGGAATTCCAGTCGAATCGTCTTGCTGTCCTGTGCAAAGCGTCCTCTCGAGTCAGTAATCTCGACGCGGAAGATGAGCTCCTCTTCTTCGAGCCGCTCTTCCACTTCTGACCAATCCAGTTGCTGCCAGTCCTCGGGCAGCTCTGAGTAGTGTCGGAAGATAACGCGCCGACCGATCAATAGCAGGTCTCCGGATTCATCGGCGCTCAAGAATTCGCGCACGATGTTCGAGTTCGAGATTACGCCGTACTCCGCTTCGAGGCTGAACTCGACGAGGGGGCGGTCACCAGACAGCAAGGACTGATACTCGTCTTCAGACCCTCGCTCGATGCCGCCAGTTCGCAAGCTGCCGTAGATGTGTACACCACCTTGGGACCCGCGAACCACAGGCAGGACCTGACCGTCAGTCAGCACTTCTGCCGCGAATTCGCCAGTCAGTAATTCTACCCAGGCCCCTCCCGTAGTCCCTCCAGGCCCCAGCGAAGGGTCACATGCTGTCGAGTTGATCCAGATCAACAGGATCAGCGCGGCCGTTATGTTTGAGGTCTTTCGATTCATGGGATTCCAAGCATGGCTGTGTGCGGGCGACTATGAAAGGGTAGTCGTTGGCACGCTGTGCAGGAACGACACTGAAGGCACACTCCCAGCTCAATCTCAGCTGGGCTCAGATGAGTTCTTGTACCCAGGGATACATCTAATGCAGCGTCACTTCACCCCCCTTTTGCTGGTCGTCCTTCTTCTCGTTTGCGGGGCGTGGATTGCTTGCGGTGGTGGCAGCATACTCAGTGGTATTGATGGTGATGGAGCGGTTGATTCGGTGGATTGTGCGCCTGAGAATGGTGCGATCTATCCAGCAGCAACTGAGCTGTGTGCTGATGAAGTGGACAATGATTGTGACGGTTGAATTGACTGCTTCGATAATGATTGCTCGGCTCTTCCCTCTTGCGGGGACGATGATGATGCCAGCCCAGGAGACGACGACACCGCACCAGGAGACGACGACACCAGCACGACGGGCGATGACGACGACACCAGCGCGACGGACGATGACGACGACACCAGCGCGACGGACGATGACGATGACACGGGGGGTAGCAGCAGCACGGACCCCTGCTGTACCCCATCGTCATCGCTGGACATGGCGGGGTCATGTTCTGATCAAAGCGCTGCAATGGCCTTCTGCACGGGCGGCGGGCAGCTAGCCACTCAATGCTGCCAGGGCAACTCTATGTGGACCTCGCAGTGCGTGGCGGCTTATGAGATCTCTGGTGCGGACTGTAGCTGACAGGCGGCAGCATTCCCGGCGCCGTCTGGTCTGCCCGAGCCCATAACGACAGGACTCAGGGCTCCAGCACCTTGGCCAGGTTGTCGCTGAGTTCGGCGCCAGCGTTACGGCTGACCTTTACCCAGATGTCACGGGTGAGGTGCGTGCGAGCGTGCCAGTTCCAGGCGGGCTCGTCTTCCTTGGAACGTTTCGTGTCGAGTACGCGGCCAAGCTCGAGATAGGGCTTCTCTTCGCCAGGAAAATTGGCGCGCAGGATTATCTCGACCTCTTCGTTTGCGAGGCGCTGGTCATCCTTGGGATACGCTGTCGCCCTCAGCTGGAAGAGCTGCTTCATGAAGCCATCTTCGGATTCGTGCTCGTCCGGGCTGGAAGGGTCGACCCAGTAGGCGTTCTCTTCGTCGTGCGTACCTTCGTGCCGAAGCGGTCGTTGCAGCCCCCCGGGCGAACTGAGTACTACGTCACTTGCTTCGATGGGATCAAAGCCAAGGATGTTGCGTTCCATGAGCCTGCTCTCCGCTGAACGCAGAGACCCGAGCACCTTGCTGCTGAGCAGGTAGACAGCGCCGCTGGACTCATCGCGTGCGTAGGTGTCGCTGCTTCCGTAGGCCTTGCTGCCGATGGTCAGCTCAAGGCTCTTGCCTCCGGCAGAGGTCGCCGACAGGCTGCCGTTGGACTCGTCCAGTCCCATCTCCGTGATGGTTTCTTCCTCAAGGCCCTCAAAGCGTCGTAAGGCCACCAGTGGACTGAAGCGCTCTACCAACTCAGTGACCTGTTTACCGCCGGGAAAGGAACGGATCTCGGGCTCGCCGTAGACGGGTTTTGGAGCTTCGCTGCTTGTTTCGACTTCGGCCGAGTCATCATCGCCGGGGGCCTCAGGGCTGACCGGCCCCTCGATCTTGACGCGCTTGCCGGCGCTGACCCATGACCGGAGCTTCTTGCCTTTGCCATTGAAGACTACCGACGCGACCGCTTTCTTGCCCTGCCAGTGGAGCTCAGCGATCCCTCCGCTGCCGGGATCGAACAGCACGATTGGGCTGTCACTGGCCTCGCTGCCAGCATCGTGTCCACCCTGCCAGGCGTTCCAGGAGAGGCCCAGACTGATGATCAGGAGGGCGGCGTAGATTGAAGTTTCGCTGGTCTTCATGATGTCCTCCTTCGGCGCCTTCGAGCGCGAAGACCAAGCCCGCAGCCAAGCACCAGCAGCGGCACTCCCAAGCTGGTGGCATAGAACCAGGCCTTGTCTTCGTCCTTGGTGTGGATGAGGGTGACATCCTCGAGTTCTGCGACCTGGGCCGACAGCGCGACTTCGTTTTCGAGCCAGCGTAGGGAGTCAGACAGCCACTGCCGATTGCCCATGCTCACGCTCAATACCAGATCAGCGAGTGCATCGGCGTCAGCAGTGACCACGGCCCTGCCGCCGACGCCATCACCCCCTTCGCTGATTGGCAGCTGAACCGACGCGGCGACATTGAAGCTGCTCTTGCTCTCGGTGTCCTTGTCGTAGGTCAGACCCTTGTCGAGGTCGGCCCAGGTGCCAGCCGCCGTACGGATGGTAAAGGTGACCTCTGCGCCATCTTCGGCTCCTTCCAGTTTGTCGAGGGAGCCCGTGCGATCGAACAGAGTGAAGGTGCGTGGTCCGCCTTTGGCGAGGTTGGTGGTCGATGCGTGAGTCGTGAAGCGATTGGTCGCCAGGAAAGCGCGGTCAGAGACGGCGCGGTCCCTTGTGACGTGTTTGGTCTCGTGTGCGAGGACATCGAGGTTGTAGGTGAGGCCGAGAGACTCGAATAGAGGCTCGAGTGCAGGCGCCTCTTCGACTTCGGGATCGAGGAGCACGAAGAGCGCGCCGCCATCTTTGACGAAGCGAATCAGTGCATCCTGCTCGCTCTCGATCATGGGCCCCTGGGGACCCACGACGAACACCAGGGTTGCGTCCTCAGGAATCTGGTCGCTCAAGCCCTGCTTCACGCCCAGGTTCTTGACCTTGTAGTTGAGGGTCTTGAGACCTTCCTTGAGGGCCTTGAGACCACCGGGGTCCTTGTCTTTGGGTGCGGTTGAGCGCTCTCCGTGGCCTACTGTGAAGTACGCGATTCGCTGGCTGCGAGTGACCTTGTTGAGTTTGGCTTGGAAGTCGGCGTCCAACTTCTTGAGTTTGCTTCGTGCCCGCCCGGAGTCCTCGCCGAGGCTGATGCTTTCGTGATTCTCGCCGTCGCTAATGACGACGGTGCCATTCTTTCGCACCCGCAGTTCACGAGCTTCTTTGGGGCTTGCGGCCTTGTCGAGATGAACAAGGGTGACCTGCTCGGAGGCTTCGTCGAGGCTGGTGAAGTACGGCGAAATCACCTCCTCGACCTCGTTCGCGGGGGAGAAGAACAGGCTGATAGTGAGCGGCTCGCTGAGATTACGCGTCATCTCGATCGTTGCGGCTGATGGCTGCAGGTCACGAAGGGTGCGCAGGTCAAAACGTGTGTCGTGCTGACTCGCCACATAGTTGGCAGAGAAGACGAAGGAAATGGCCAGTCCAAGCGCCAGTCCGGCCTGGCCCGATTCGACCAGGCGGCGCGTCTCCAGGCGCTGGGCGCCGTACATGGACAGCAGGCTGGTCTCCATGAGGACGAGGGGCAGGGTGGAGATCAACAGGAGCAGAAAGAAAGACAGCGTAAGGACCACCAGGGTGTCATCGCTGAGGTCAGCCGATAGAGGCGAGGCTTCGGCGACGAATGCGTACAGTACGAGGGCGATCGCGCCTCCGAAGTAGCTTGGGACGACCTTGCTCAATACCCGTTGAGTCTCGCCGCTTGCTGCTCGCCAGCGCATGGTCCGTGAGCTCAATGCGAGCATCATGGTGAGGCCCGAAGCGGCAGCTAGCGGAAGGCGCGCGCTGTAGCCGGGACCAAACATGCGCTCGCCAACGAGCAGGAGCACGAGGCTGATAAGGTAGAGAGCAGGGGGAAGGATATTTCGCATCAGCGCCACCTCCGCGTTCCGAGCACTACCCGCGCACCCAGAAGGGCCAGGAAGGTGACAGACACGTAGTACACGATTGCTCGGGTGTGGATTGCGCCCTTGGTGAAGGGCTGGAAGTGCTTGTCGAAAAACGCGCTATAGGCAAGCACGTCGTCCAGGGGAGGGGAGGCGATGCGAGCCGTAAACCACATCGTCACCAGCAAGAGGAACAGCACCGCGCCCAGGATGCCGGCGACCAACTGATGCGAGGTGATTGACGAGCAGAAGGTGCCAATGGCGGTAGTAGCAGAGGCCACCAGGATCAACCCGAGGTAGCCGGCGGCGAGGTGCCCGGGGTGAACTGAACCGTGCACGACAATCATCATGGGCAGGTACAGGGACAGCACGACAA
>CAZEIY010000101.1:0-11591 GCA_964512375.1 uncultured Rickettsiales bacterium
GACCACGCCCCCGTCCGTGGCCCGAGCCCGCCAGTAGACGATCGCATTCTCAGGGAAGCCGCTGGCGCTGGTGTGCTCCGTCTCGCCGTCGCCGTCTTCGGGCTCACTTCCCGCGTAGAGCAGCGTCGACAACGCCGCATCTTCGTAGACCTCGAACTCGTAGCTGAGGACGTTCCCGTCCGGGTCAGGCGCGTTCTCGACCACCAGCACAGGGATCTCTGTCGTCGACGACTCGCCAAGAATCGGCGAGAGCGGGATCGGCTTGTCCGGGCCGTTCGACACGGTCGGGTCGGTACCATCCAACCACTCCTGCAGGTTAGAGACCCCATCAACATCAGGGTCACCCAGCGAGTCATCCAGGGTCGTGTTCAGGCCGAAGCTCTGCTCCCAGGAGTCCGCCATCCCATCGAGATCCACATCTGCCCAGCTGGCGACCACAGACCAACTCAAGGTGTCGGTGCCGCCGTCGCCATCATCGACCTGCACGTCAAAGAGAGCGGGACCGGCGAGGACCTGCGCAAGGGTGGGGTGCCACACCAACGAGGCTGTAGGCGCGTGGTAGAGCGTGCCCGCCGGAGCCTGCAGGGTTGTGTAGATAGGAGGATCGGCGCCCGGATCTGTAGAGGTCAGCAGCGCCGAGTAACCAATACCCTCAGTGGCCAACTCGGGAGGCGTCGCGGTAAACGTCGGCGCGATGTTCTGCACACTCACGGCAAAGCTACTGCTCGCTGAGCCACCGTGCTGATCGCTACCGACCAACGTGATCGTGTAGCTGCCATCATCGGCATACACGTGCGAGGGGCTGCTCAGATCAAGGCCTGAGTCCACGGAGCTACCGTCGCCCCAGTCCCAACTCAAGGTCACCGGATTCCCGGCCGCATCGACTGCCACCACCGACCACTGATTGCTTTGACCTTCATCGACTGCAGCAGGTCCAGAGATGGCGCCCACCGTCGGCCCCGGATTGCTGATCAACACCGATATCGGCTGCGTGAAGCTGCCCCCGTCCTCGTCGGCGACGCTCAGCACCATCGAGAAGGTGCCGGCTCCGGCCCAGATATGACTCGGAGCGTTCTCGTCGACACCCACGGTCGGGGCGAGCCCCTCACCCCAATCCCAGGTCCAGGTCAGGGTGTCGGCAATGCCGCCCGGGTCCTGCGCGCTCCCAGTAAAGGAGAGGCTCTGACCCATGACGCCGGTCGTGCTGCCCACCAGGGCGAGAAGCACCGGTGGACCGTTGAGCACAGGGAACACCACGGAACTGCTGCTTGCGGCGCCGAGTTGGTCGGTCACCGTGACCGTGACGGTGTAGTCGCCATCATCTGCGAACACGTGCGCCGGGGTGGCACTGACGATCGGTGGGCTGTTGTCCCCGAAGTCCCAGCTGTACGAAATGGTGTGCCCATCGGGGTCGCTGGCGATCACCTCAAAGGTGACGATATCCCCCTCGACGGAGCTGACTTGATCCACGTTCAGTTGGCTGATGACCGGCAGCGCATTCACCTCGACAGAGATGGTCTGCTGGGTCGCTGCACCCTGATCATCGGTGACGACCCAGGTCACCAGATAGACACCTGCAGCCGTAAAGACGTGCGTGTGTGAACTGAGCGCAGAGCCCGACTCCGGCGGGTTGCCGTCGCCCCAGTCCCAGGCGTAGGTGAGGGGATCTCCGCCCGGATCCGTCGCGACTCCCTGAAAGCTCAGGGTCGCGTTCGTCTCGCCACTCTGATCGCCACCCAGACTCTGAATCACGGGGCTCGCATTATCTACGGTTACCACGGTGCTGGTGCTGGACGACTCTCCAACAGAATCGGTCACTGTCACCTGCACGGTAAAGGAGCCGTCTACTGCGTACGTGTGCGTCGGGCTCTCGTCTGTCGAGGTGCCGCCGTCACCAAAGTCCCACGCTCTGGTCATCGTCTGACCCTCGGGATCAGTGGCCAACATCACAAAAGTAATACTCTCGGCCTCGTCGGGCGTGGTGGGGCTGAAGTTGATCGTATCCAGCACCGGAGGCGCATTCACCTCGACAGAGATGGTCTGCTGGGTCGCTGCACCCTGATCATCGGTGACGACCCAGGTCACCAGATAGACACCTGCAGCCGTAAAGACGTGCGTGTGTGAACTGAGCGCAGAGCCCGACTCCGGCGGGTTGCCGTCGCCCCAGTCCCAGGCGTAGGTGAGGGGATCTCCGCCCGGATCCGTCGCGACTCCCTGAAAGCTCAGGGTCGCGTTCGTCTCGCCACTCTGATCGCCACCCAGACTCTGAATCACGGGGCTCGCATTATCTACGGTTACCACGGTGCTGGTGCTGGACGACTCTCCAACAGAATCGGTCACTGTCACCTGCACGGTAAAGGAGCCGTCTACTGCGTACGTGTGCGTCGGGCTCTCGTCTGTCGAGGTGCCGCCGTCACCAAAGTCCCACGCTCTGGTCATCGTCTGACCCTCGGGATCAGTGGCCAACATCACAAAA
The DNA here is from genome assembly GCA_964512375.1 of uncultured Rickettsiales bacterium. GTDB lineage: Bacteria > Myxococcota_A > UBA796 > UBA9615 > UBA9615 > UBA6601. The sequence goes on from CAZEIY010000101.1 coordinate 2,477, forward strand.
GTAATACTCTCGGCCTCGTCGGGCGTGGTGGGGCTGAAGTTGATCGTATCCAGCACCGGAGGCGCCGACTGCACCGGAGGCGCGATGATCAGAACGGCGAGACTGACGAGCAGTGCGCTCAGACAGGACCCCGCTTTGCTGCCAGATTGGCTAGAGTTTGCAGCAGAGTTGACCAATTCGCTTCCCCCGGGAGCGGAGTAGATTCCGATCCTTCACGACAGGATAAACCGAATGCGCACCAGAATCCTGCCCAGCCTTCTCGTAATGATCCTCGCCATGGCCATGCCAGCCAGTGCCCTCGCCCTTGGAAATGGGGTGTGGGTGGACTGTAAGCATGGAACGAATGACCTCGGGCTCTGCGAGAGCGCATTTGCCGAGGCCATCTCGGTGTGGAACGCCGAAGCGGCCGCCGAGGCCTTCGCCAACGGTGACCCCGCGCCCAACGGAAGCATCGTCCACGTCACGACCGAGCTTGACTACACCGCCCTCGCCAGCGGCGCATATCGATTGTTGGTTATCACCCAGCCCGAGCCCAACCTCAACAGTGGTGACTCCTGCTACCACATCTACAACAGCTATCCCTCGCCCTGGTGTGACGAGGATCTGAACATGACCATTCCCCACTTCCTGAGCATCGGCGGCCGCCTGGTACTGCTCGCGGACAACGACAGCCCCGGCGAAGCCCCAAAGAACAATGGGTTGCGGGAAATCCTCAACTCAAGGCCAGACATCGACATCGACATCAACAGCGACAACATCGGCACCCAGTGTCTCACCACCAACGACATCGTCGCCGATCCCCTGACCGAGGGTCTGACCGGCTGGAAGTACGCGCAGACCAACACCATCAGCGGCGGAGACCCCTTGATTCGTTACCAGGCAAACGGCGGCACCCAGACGCTCGCCGCAGCCGGCCGGCTGCTCTCCGGTGGCGAAGTCGTCGTCTTCGGTGATGTCGAAGGATTCTGGACAGCAAACCCGACTTTGCCCTGCCTGGACTCCGGCCAGCACTCCCCCTTCTGGCGGAACATCTACCGAGATCAGGGGGCCGCTGCAGACGATGACAACGACGGCTACTTCGATGGCGAAGACTGCGATGACTCCGACCCCGAGATCCACCCGGGAGCTACCGAGGACTGCGCCAACGGGAGCGACGATGACTGCGACGGCGACACCGACCTCGACGACACCGACTGTGGTGGCAGCGGCGACGACGATGACGACACCTCGGGTGATGACGACACCTCGGATGATGACGACACCGGTGGTGGTGGTGGTGGCGGCTTCGGTGATGATGACGGGGGCCAACAGTGGAACAACAACAGCTGCGGCTGCAGTGCTCCGGCCTACTCAGAGCGAGGTCCCAGCCTCATCTTCACGATCGGCTTCTTGCTCGGCCTCTCCCTGCGCCGGCGGACTCGCAGCCTAGGCGCCTGAGGCCGGCCTCAGACGATCCGGAACACCTCGTCATCGTCGGGCTCCCCCTCCCCCGGTGACAGCGCCGCCAGGCCTTCGACCCACTGTCGCAAGTCAATGGGAGAGACCACCCGAAGCCACGGTCCCCAGCTCAGCAACCAGCTGCGGAATTCACCACCAGTGAATACCTCAAAATGCATGGGAACCCAGCCATCAGCGCCAGCGCTACCGAGTCGCTGACTCTGATGCCAACGACGCTCCGCCACCACTTCTGCAAAGGCCGGATGGACCTCAACGACCACTTCACACGCCGGACCGGAGTACAAACCCCAGGCAGCAGAATACAGAGCCTCAGGGTCCCACTGACGCAGGTTGGGCATGCGGAAGCGTGTCATGCGTAGCTCGATATCTATGATGCGGTGCAGCGCGAACGTGCGCATCGCGTCGCCGTCGCTGGCCGCGCCATCTTTGGGCGGCTCGCCCACAGCGCCCGTAACCGCCAGCTCACGCTCACCCAGTAGCAAGGTGTACGGGCGCAGAACATAGTGCTTTTCCTGACCATGACGTGGTCGGTAGCGCAGGTCGACGACCCGACGCTGAACCAGGGCGCGCAGCACCTGGTCAAAGACCTGCCGCACTCGACCTGGCAGGGCCTGCATCTTGCGAGTCATCACAAAGCGACGGGCCATGCTCTTACGGCTCCGGTCCACCGCGTCCTCGTCGCCCTCTTCTTCCTCGCCGGTGAGCTCGAACAGCACCTGGTCGATCAAATCAGCGACGCCACCGGGGTCGAATGCCTCAAAAAAGCGCTGCGCCATAGCCAGCGCCATCACCTCGAAAGGAGAGCCCCGCCTCCTATCGACCACGCGGGGTGGCCTCAGCCGGTACTTGCGCAGTCCACGCTCATCCACCTCGCGCACCTCAAAACCATCCTCCTCCGCGGCGATTGCTCTCAAGTAGCGCTTTATGGTGCGCTCGCTGACACCTAGCCGACGGGCACACTCGACCTTGCTGTGCCAGCCCTCACGCAGCAAACGACTGCAGCGTAGGACCTGGTGAATAGGGGATCGGGACTCGCCGCTTGCAGCCATCGATGAGGAGGCTAGCAGTACTCGCGGCAACCCGGGACAATTTCTGTCCTGCCTCTAAGCGACACTGAACACACCAACAGCACTAACCCCCTGGAGACCCAGCAGATGCCGAACGACAGCTCCTTTAGAAAAGCCGCACAGCTCCTCACCACCCTCTCTCTTCGTCCCGACCTCGCCACCCGCGTCACTGACCTGCACTTCGGACTCCAGCGCGACTACCAACAATGGCTGGATCTTCAGCAGCGCCGCCGCGCCCTGGCGCGGGAACTCAACGCCTGCGAAGCACGCGTTGCCCGAGTAAGGGCCTCTCTGCAGGAACGGGTAGTCGCAGCTCGCTTTGCACTCAGCGCTCCCTCCTCCCCCGTGCGCCTCCACAACTCAACGCTCAAGGCAGCCTGATGCAGGGCGCACGAGTACGAAGCTGGGAACGAAAGCCCGAGCCGGAGCTCGCAGAACGAAGGCGGCGACGCCTCGAGGCTGCGCTCTTTTCGCAACCCCACCACGAGCTTCCCTATCGACCCCTGTTCAGCCGGAGCCTCCAGGCAGCATCCCGACGGAACGCAGGCACAACTCGAGGACTCGAGCGCTGAGTTCCTCTCGCGGCCGCCACGCGTCCAGGTGGCCGAGACCGAGATACTCCGCTCCCTCGAGCAGCAGCGCAACGTCTGAAGCGGCGGCGGGACTGAGGACCCCGTCGTCGCGGCCTGCAGGCTGCTCCCCTCGCGCTACAAGACCCGCATCTCGAAACACGCGCGCCGGGGCCAGCCCGATAAGCTCAGCACCGAGCACTGAAACGGGCGAGATGGAGCGCAGCGTCTTGAGGACCTCATGCGCAGCGCACTCATCGATGCTCAACAGATTTACCGAGACCTGCGCCTTGCCGCCGTACCCGGCCATTCTCCAGCCCACAGCACGCAAAGAAGGCAGCCGATGCGGACGACCCGATGCGCCATTGGTGCGGATCGCTACCGCGATCTCACTGGCCAGAGCGGCATCAGCGCTGTCGAGAGTAAAGTTCATCGCGACCAGGACTGGCCGGAGCCCAAGCACCGTGGCGCCACTGCGGCTAACTTCCTGCGAGTACCGGGCAGGTCCCAGGTCAGGGCCATCGGCAGCATCCTCAAAGCGACGAGAGAGAGCCTCATACCCGCCCCTACGGCAACGCGGCAGAGAGCGAAATGACGGGCGCCTGACCGAAGCTTCGTAGAGAAAGATGGGCAGATCGAAGTCCTCTGCAAGACGAGCAGCCAGGGCATCCACGGCAGCGAGGCACACACGCTCGGCACGCTCGCCCGGCTCAAGCAGCACGATCGGCAGGACATCCGCGGCTCCGATGCGGATATGCGCGCCTGCCTGCTCGCGCATGTCAATCTGCGAGAGCGCCACTCCGACCCCCCGGTGCAGCGCATCGGTCACAGCGCTGAGTGGTCCCGCCAGCGTGACCACCGTGCGATTCGCGTCCGCGTTGGAATCCACATGCAGGACGCGTGCACCCCTTCCGTCGAGGGCAGCAGCAATAGCGTCGATAACGCCCCGGTCGCGCCCCTCTGAGAAGTTGGGGACCGCCTCGACCAGGGGCTCGACCAGGTCGCTCATGGCCACGTTTTCCGCAGCCTGGCGCCGATGACGCTCAGCTGCGCTCCAGGGCGAGCGCCGAGAGAGTGCCCTCAGGAGCCAGCGACACGACAAGTGCCTTACGGATGTCACCGGTCGATGCCTCACGAACCCGATGCAAGCCCTCGAGCCCCGGCCATGGTTCATCCATGTTCAGCTGCGGAGGGAGCTTACCGTCCTGCATTGCCTGCAGAGCTCCGACCGCACCGATCGGGCCATGGGCTGCCTCGGTGAAGCCGAGGACACCGGTATGCACTGCCAGGTACAGGCTGCCCAGGTGGTCACCGAAGACAGCTCCGTAGGCCTCAGCCTCGAGGCAGTCGAGCGCCGCGACTCCCAGGCCCGTGGCAGAGAGGTAGTCGACCTCACCGGGCTGCCAGCCAGCTGCAGCGAGAGTCTGAAGAATCAACCGCTGGATGCCTGTAGCGTCCGGCATGGGGCCACGCGGCGCCTTCGGAGCCACAAAGAGATCCTGGCACGCCGCAATACGAGCAATGGCCGGTGCGCCTCGCTGTGCAGCGTTGCCGGCCGTCTCGATGACCAGAGCTGCGCCACCGTCACCTGGCACCATGCCGCTCGCACCGCGGTCTAGAGGCCGCGAAGCAGAAGCTGGATCAAGACCCTCATCAGCAAGCAGGCCGTGCGCACCGTGAACAAGTGCGAGGCCTTCCATCGTGCCCGGACCGCAGGCCCCAGCAACAAACTGGTCGGCGAGGCCGAGACGCAGGCCATCGCAGGCTCGCGATATCGTCTGCAGCCCTACCGAGGAGTAGCCCAGAAAGGTATTGGCCGGACCACGACCGTGCGCCTGAATGGCACCATGGGCAGTGGGCATGTTGTTCATCAGCTTGAGAAAGTCGAAGCCGGTGAAGCCCTTCATGCCACCCATGATGCGGGCGTCGTCTATCTCGTACTCGCCCGCTTGCGCAGCGGTGCCCGAACCCATGGCGTGCACAAGACTCAGGTGCTTCTTAAGCGCTGGGAAGTTGGTGTATGCACCCAGGTAGACACCGCGTCGGTCGGCAACCTCGGGGCTGTCCGATGCTGGATCGTCGAATCCGGCGTTAGCCAGAGCACGACCGACCCCCCCCACCGCGAGGAAGGTCGAAGCCGTCATCGTGCCAGGCCGCATTCCCCTGCCACCGGGAAGCGCGCGTATTTCCTTGTGCTTCCACGGTGCAGCGGCGCCATAGCCTGGTGGAAGGCCCTCGTGATTTCCCTCAAAGAGTCGAACTGCGCTGGCTCCATCCAACCAGGCGGCCCGAAACTCAGACTCATCACCCGCGCCAGTGACTGCACCGTACGCGGTGACCAGGAGGTCCGAAGAAGCGCTCATGCCCGACCTCCAGCCAGCGCACCTAGGAGAACCGAGACATTCTGCCCACCAAATCCAAACGAGTTGTTCAGAGCGACCCGCACCCTGTGGTCGCGAGCCTCGTTCGGCACGTAGTCGAGATCACAGGTGGGATCGCTGGTTTCCTGATTGATCGTCGGAGTGACGACTCCCGCGCCAATGCTCTTGATACAGATAATGGCCTCGGTAACTCCGGCGGCGTGGATGAGGTGGCCGAACATCGACTTGCTCGATGAGACCGGCACCTTCTTGGCGTAGTCCCCAAAGGCACTCTTCACCGCGAGCGTCTCCGCCGCATCGTTGAGCTTGGTAGAAGTGCCGTGAGCGTTGATGTAGTCGACATCCTCGGGATTGAGACCAGCATCTGCCAGGGCGCCCCGCATCGAGGAGGCCATGCCACGGCCGGTAGGCTCAGGGTCGGTCAGTCGATAAGAATCCGTCGCGATCCCTACACCAAGGACCTCAGCATAGATGTGTGCGCCGCGTGCCCTGGCATGCTCGAGTTCTTCGAGCACCAACATCGAGGCACCTTCAGCCATGATGAAGCCGTCCCGATCGAGGTCAAAAGGCCTCGAGGCAGCGGCTGGATCATCGTTACGAGAGGTCAACGCCGAGAGCATGGCGAAGCCCGGCATCATCGACCTCGTAATCGGAGTGCACACGCCACCACAGAGGACAAGATCCGAGTGATCGAGCCGAATCTGATGGGCCGCATCAAGAATCGAGTGCGAGCCGGAAGCACAGGCCGAAGCCGCGGTGCAGATCGTGTCCGCTCCAAAGAGCATGCCCAGCGCCGGGGCCGCCTGGTCGATAAACCACTCGTCGAGGCGGGCCGTGGCTTCATGCGCCTTGGCCGCTGCGCGGCGGAAATTGGGTAGATCACGAGGCTCGCCCGAGTCGGGAAGTCCCCAGGTGCTCAGGGTGATGGGGCCCAGCGCCTCCATCGCCGTCGAGCCCACGCCCACGGCAAGCTGCACGGCCCGACGGGAGCGCGCTGTGAAGTCCTCAGGGTCTGGGGCACTCAGGCTGGCGTCAGCGAGAGCGCGAGAGGCCGCACCATGTGCGAACCGCATCGCACGCGGGCGCAGGTCATAGGGCCCGATGGCATCGGGCCCACCTACCTCGTAGCGCACCTCAGCAGCAATCTGGCAAGGAACAGACGATGGTTCGAACAAGCTGATTCGACGCACTGCAGACTCGCCTGCGCAAAGCTTAGCGAACAACTGGTCCACCTGATCCGAGTGGGGCGTGACCGTCCCCATTCCTGTAACTACGACCCGTCGGGTCATTCTTTGGCTCCTTCCCACCGCCCACGACATCGCGGGTCGTCGAACTACTCAGCGCACGGCAGCCCAATGAAGGGCCTACGACGAGAGCGCGCGAATCCTACCCGCGAGCCCCCTTGGGAACAAGGCTGCATCGCAATCGGTGGGCACAGGCCAAGCCTTCATCGACGAGGCACCTCGCTTTGCGTACAATCCGCCGGCTCGCAGGCAAAGGTGCCCGCAGGCAGAAGCACTTCACTCGCTGGAGCCAAGATGCAGCTCGAAGGAAAGGTCGCCCTGGTTACTGGCGGCACCCGCGGCATCGGTCTCGAGATCAGCCACCGACTGGCCGATCGAGGAGCCGATCTCATCCTCGCCTACAAGAAGGACCTCGAAAACGCCACAGCGGCGAAAGATGCCCTGGAAGCCAAGGGCCGTCGTGTCCAGCTCATCCAGGGAGATCTGCGCAAGCCAGAGGGTGTCGAGGCGCTGTTCGAGCAGATTAAGACCGGCCTCGACCAGATCGACATTCTGGTACTCAATGCGGCCTTCGGGACCATGGGCGAGGTCGACCGCATGGGCCGATACTCGTGGCGCGCTTCCTACGACACCAACGTTCTCTCGCCGATGCTCACAGCCAAGGCTGCTCTGCCGTGGCTCAAGCGCAAAGGTGGCGTCATCACCGCCACCTCGACCCTGGGCGCGCACACCGCGTACCCGACCTACGTCGCCATCGGCAGCAGCAAAGCGGCAATGGAATCGCTGGTGAAGTACATGGCTTTTGAGTGGGCCAAGTACGGCATCCGCGCCAACTCAGTGGCAGCCGGCCCGGTCGAGACCCGCGCCATCGACTGGTTCCGCTACCCCGAGGCGGTGCGTATCTTCACCGCCAAGAAGGGACTGGCGGGTCGCATGGGCATGCCCGCTGATATCGCCGAGGTAGCCGTGTGGCTGTGCACTGACGAGAGCCGCTGGATCTGGGGACAGAGCATCGTCGCCGAGGGCGGCATCCTGGTCGGGGTCGACTACGAATCCTGGAAGGAATCAGACGACGACGAGAGCGCTGAGACAACCAATTCCCAGGCAGAAGCCCAGACCGGAGGTGTGGCATGAACGACGTACAATGCAAGCGGTTCGCTGGTCAGGTGGCCCTGGTCACTGGTGCCAGCCGAGGCATCGGCGCTGCAGTTGCTCGCCGGCTCGCCGCTGAGGGTGCGGACGTCGCTGTGGCCTACAACACCGACGAGGCCGGAGCGCGGCAGGTAGTCGCTGATATTGAGGCCGGCGGCGGCAAAGCGGTAGCGCTCCAGCAGGAGCTGACTCAGAATCGCGGTCCGAAGATGCTGCTTGATGCCTTCAAGGAGCACTTTGACCGGCTCGACGTCCTCGTGCCCTGCGCTGGCCACGCGGAGATCCTGCCCCTCGAGGACATGACCATCGACGTCTGGCAGCGATCCTTCGCTATCCACCTCGATGCGGTACTCGAGACCTGCCAGGCCTCCTACCAGCTCCTGCAGGAGTCGGCAGGCCGCATCGTCCTGCTCTCGACCGTCGGTTCCCACGCCGCATTCACTGGCTTCGCCGCCGTCGGCGCCGCTAAGGCAGGGCTCGAGTCACTGCTCCAGTACATGGCATCGGAGTGGATTCGTAAGGGTGTGCGCGTCAACGCGGTCTCTTGCGGTACCGTCGACACCGGCATCCTTGAGCGCTGGGAGATCGGGCCCAAGGTGCGCTCGTTCGTTCAGAAGAAGACCACGGGTCTCGGCATCGCCAAGCCCGAAGCCGTATCACCCATTGTCGCGTTTCTCGCCGCCACCGAGAGCCGCTACATCGTCGGTCAGAGCGTGGTAGCGGATGGCGGCATGACCCTGGGCATCGACTTCGAGGAGTGGGTCCACGAGATCTACGGCAAGGACGCCAAGCTCTGAGGTGACACGACTCCGCGCTACTCCGCCTCGGTCTCGCTGCCTGACTCTGAGTCCGCCTCTGGGCCCGCTGCCGGCTGTCTACATTGCCAGAACGCCACTGCCGTGATGATCGCCATCAAGGCCATAAGCAGCGGCCGACGACGACGTGGCGCCGGCACCTTCGAGTGGGCGAAGTAGTCCGAATGCTGGGCAGTCTCGCTCAGTTTTCCAGCTTCCTGAAGACCAACGCACTGCTGACCCCCTCGCGGGTAGTCAGACTGACGACTCCCAGCTTCGGGTCCATGTCCATCGCGGCGACGCCGGTGGGTCCCTTGTACTCAGGGATCGGATTCTCACGGTTCAGAGCGCCCGGAACACGCCCCGAATTCAGGGACTGGAGGACGAGAGCCGAACCCATGGGACCGACGGCTGCCTCAACGCTACCGACATGGGCAGCAAGCGCCATAA
>CAZEIY010000102.1:0-11524 GCA_964512375.1 uncultured Rickettsiales bacterium
GATGACGACACCACGGTCGATGACGACGACACCACGGTCGATGACGACGACACCAGCCTCCCTGCCGAGCCACCGGGCGAGCCACAGATCAGCCTCGCTCCACTGAGTCCCACGACTAGCGATGACCTGAGCTACTCAATCGTCATCGAGGCCAGCGACCCCAACGATGACCTCGTGGGCTATTACGCCACCTGGCTGCACAACGGCTCTCCGCGCGCTGACTATGCCGATGCCACCACCATTCCCGCCTCTGCGACCAGCAGGGGAGATGTCTGGCAGGTCATTGTCACCGCCTACGACGCCACCGATCTGGAAGGCCCCGCCGTCACCGCTGAGGTCACCGTCCTGAACACCGCGCCCAGCGTCACGGTCGAGCTCAGCCCCGCCGCCGCCACCACCATCGACGACATCGTGCTGACACTGACCGCTGCCGATGCCGACGACGACACCGTCACCACCACCATCACCTGGAGCCTCAACACCAACCCGTCAGCAGCTCACGCAGGCTTCAATACGATTCCAGCAGCAGACACCACCCGAGGTGAGATCTGGACTGCCAGCGTCACGCCCAACGACGGCACCATCGACGGCGATGCCGCCACCGCCACCGTCACCATCGCCAACGCCCTGCCCGTCGTTTCGCAGGCTGAAATCACACCCACCGATCCGGCCGAAGGGACGACCATCAGCCTCACCGCGGCAGCCGAGGCCGAGGCCGACGGCGACACGGTCACCCTCAGCTATGCCTGGTACGTCGCCGGCGCACTGGTCAGCGGCGAGGACGGCACCACGCTGAGCTCGGATCACTTCGACAAGGCACAGGAGGTCTACGTCGTCGTCACCCCCAACGACGGCACGGAGGCCGGTGTGCCTTTGGAGTCCAACCGAGTCACCGCCGTCAACACCCTGCCCTCTGTAAGCGCGGTGGCTATCGACCCCAGCGCGGGCAACGAGACCAGCACCTTTACCTGCACACCAAGCGGATGGACCGATCCTGATCCGGCCGACACCGAGGGCTACACCTATCAGTGGACCGTCGACGGCCAGCCTTCTACCAACGCTGCGAGCATCTCGGGCAGCGCATTCAACAAGCACAATGTGCTGCAGTGCGAGGCGACTCCCGTCGACTCAGACGGCTCGGGCACCCCCATCACCTCGGGCACGGTGACCATCGCCAACACGCCTCCTACGGTCACCTCGGCGCTGATCTTGCCCAGCACCCCCAACGAGTCAGACACCATCACGGTCACGCCCAGTGGGTGGAGCGATGACGATGGCGACAGCGAGGGCTACCAGTACTCCTGGACCGTTGACGGAAGCTTGGTATCGAGCGCCACCAGCATCTCAGGCAGTGACTTCGACGCCGGGGACAGTATCTCTCTGGAGTTGACCCCCTGGGACGGCGAGCAGGCCGGCACACCGGTCACCAGCAACACGGTGACCGCCCAGAACACGCCACCGAGCGTCGCCTCGGTGACCATCACCCCCACCACCGCCTACACCACCACCGACCTCACGGCGGTGCCTTCTGGGTGGTCGGACCCAGACCCGGCCGACACCGAGGGCTACGTGTACCAGTGGAGCGTCGCGTCATCGCCGAACTCTGCCGTGCTCGATGACAGCTTCTTCGCCAAGGGCGACGTCATCTCGGTCACCATCACCCCGGACGATGGCAGTGCGCAGGGAACCCCGGTCTCATCAGGCACCATCACCATCCAGAACAGCGCTCCCAGCACACCTGGGGTCTCCATTTACCCGGAACAACCCGAAGACTCTGAGGAGTTGCAGTGTTCGATTTCCGCAGGAGAAGAATCCACCGATCCCGACGGGGCAGGCGATGTCCTGACCTATGGCTTCACCTGGCTCGAAGGGGGCGTACCCACTGCGTACACTCAGAGCGGTGTGCAGGACAGTTTCACCTTGACCGTACCTTCGTCAGCGACGGAATACAGCGAACAGTGGACCTGTGAAGTCACCGCTACCGATAACGATCCATCCCCGCTTACCAGCACACCTGGGTCGGAGTCGGTGACCATTAGCTGCAGCGCAGGAACATCTGCCTCGAATGCAAGCCAGTCATGTAAGCAAATCCGTGACGATGGCTGCCTCGATGATGGGATGTATTGGATCGAAACAGAGGACTCAAGCCCCTTCCAAGCCTACTGCGACATGACCATCGATGGCGGAGGGTGGACGCTTGCCTATTCCAATCTCTATGCACCTGGTAACCCAGCCCACTCTGCGGCCTTCATCTCATCGAGCCCGACAGATGATGTGGAGTACTCAACCTCCGGCCATACCAATTCGCAAGTACGCCGGTCAGTTGGTCTGACCGATCTCATGTTCCTATACGATGCAGGGCTGGGAAGTACCACAACCTCTATCTACACGGGTGGAGTCGCAACCAGCATTACAGCGCTGGCTGGGACAGGAGCTGAGTTCGCCTACGACTCGTCTGCTTCCACGGGAAGCCTGCCCCAACACCAAAACGGATTCTCTTTGCTCGGCACGTACTATGCCGACAAGATGTTTGTCGGTCTGAGTGGCGCCGGTCATCGCGGCTACTACTTCTCCCATTACGACGACGACTCCTCGAACCAGGCAGGCCTCTTTGAATGGGTGGGCTCATACAACCAAGGTGAGGTGTTGGGCCAACTGAATCACCCGCTCGGATACAGCGCAACGGGCTTTGCGGAGGTCTATGTGCGCTGTAGTGGCTCCTCAGGGGTCGACGCGGACTGCGACGGTATTGCTACAGCGCAGGACTGCGACGACGATGACCCGACTCTAGGCGCTATCGCTGACGATCCTGACTGCGACGGCGTAGTCGACTGCCAGGGTCTGAGCGCAGGCTCTCCGGCGAGCTCCTGTGACGCCGCCCTGACAATATGCCCGAGCCTGGGTGACGGCACCTACTGGATCGATCCAGCCGGTACCGGTGCCTTTGAGGCCTATTGCGACATGAGTACCGATGGTGGTGGCTGGACTCTCGCTGCTGTCGCGTTGTTCGGCAACCAAGGTGCGGCGGGATGGAATGATGAGTCAAGCCTGAACATAGGCAGTTCGACCAACCTCAACGCACATTGGCACTTGGCATCGAGCGTGATGAATACCCTGGCCGCTGCCGGCGAATACCGCGCCTTGTGCTTTTCTAGCAACAACAACTACAGCCGTTACTGGTGGGGAGTCACCGACTACAACTGGACGTCCGTGAGCTCGGCATCGGAGAGTTGGGATACCTATGAGCAAGATGGAACCAGTTACCCGACTGCTTGGAGTTCAGGGCACCACGGTCTCGTGTCGGGCAACAACGAGACGACCACAGTGATCACCGCACATGGGGGCAATCAGTGGGCCTGCGGCGGAGCAAGCGCCCCAGGAGGTGAGGGCTATACGGGCAGAGGGGGAATGTCCAATTTCCGTCTCTGGGTGAAGTAGGCCCTGCCAGGTGACCTAGCACCCTTACGTCACTCTCGGCGGCAATAGCTAGCAAGGTCCTGCGCAGCCACCACACAATGAGCTCTGGTAAGCAATGTGCCCGCGATTCTGGCACGCAAGTTGCCTTGCCACGGGGGACAATCCCACCAGGAGATTTCGCCATGCCCACGTCTTTGCCGCACTTTGCCCTTTGGTCCCTGAGCGTCGCTCTGGTTGCTGTCCTCTCCGCTCCAGGCTCGGCCCTGGCTTGCAGTTGCGAGACAGGCAACACCGACTTTCTGGCGCCTGCTGATGGTTCCAGCGAAGTCCCCACCAACACCCGCATCTGGGTGGGAGGCATGCACATCGGGGGCGCCCCACAGAGCGCAGAGGAGTTAACCACCTCCCCTCCGGTCATCCTACAAAAGGATGACGGTACTGAAGTCGACCTGACTGCCGGGGTGCTCGCCGGAAACAACGAATTAATTGGGGTCTTCACTCCTACGGTCGAGTTGGCCCCAGGAGGCGTATACAGCCTGGTCAGGGAGATCTATAGCTTGAACGACCCCGATCCCATCTTCGAGACGCTTACGACGTTCACGGTCGGAGCCGAGGCGGACAACGAGCTCCCACCCGTGCCCAGCGAGCTCGCTCGCAGTTCCTCTTCATCGCCACGGGTAGCCGGTCAGGTGAGCTCGTGCGGACCCACCGATATGGTCGAAGTACTTGTCGAAGCTACCGGACAACTGATGGTGGGCCAGACTGGCGACGAGTTTGAGTTTGACCCCGCCGAGCTCAACGGCAGTGTGTCCGAGGTGTCCCTCGACGGTGAACTCGACCTCGGAGTCGGCAACTGTCAGTGGAGCTGGCCAGATGCCGAGCCGAACGCCAGCACTGAGCTGCGCTGGGGTGCCTTCGATCTCGCGGGCAATTTCTCGGGCTGGACCGAGCCCACCGAGATAACCATTCCGCCCGCGGGTTGCTCCTGCTCAGCACAGGGCAGTGGAACACCTTCGGGCGCGCTGGCCATCTTTGCCTTTGTCGCGCTGGCGGGCTGGGGCCGCCGCAGGACAGGCTCTAGAAGCTGATACAAGTCCTCCAGCTGTGAGGACTCCTCAGACGTAACGGACCTCTGGACCCAGAGGGATGCCAGTGCGGGCAAAGAGTCCGGTTCCCCTGCCTACCAGATTCCCGTCCCCGTCGAAGAGCTCTCCGCTAGCCGTAATACGTCGTGCGTCTTCGCTGGTGACCGTGGCCAGCGCTCGAACCTCGCCCGTAGAGACCGGGCGGAGAAAGTCGAGCTCGAAGTGGGCTGTCAGCACAAAGGTGTCCTCAACCAGCGAGTTGGCAGCGAAAAACGTCGCATCGTCAAGAGCCTTGAAGTACACGACGCCATGCATGGCCCCTGCGCTGTGGTGGAAGTCATCTCTAACCTGAATGCGAATCTCTGCTTTACCCCGTTCGATTTTCAGCTGCGGCTTGAAGTACTCGTTGATCGGCGCGGCGGCGTACATCCGTTCCAGCTTGAGGTAGTGATTCACATGAGTCACAGTACGCGGCCATCCCCAGCCTGAGAGCGAGGGGACATGGCGGTTCTCTTGATGAAGTCAGGTCGCATGATTGTAATCAGGTAATGCACTGAGCCTCTACGTAGAGATTCAATGCAAGCCTCAGTGAAGATCCTTCTCGGTGAAGGTCGGGCTCGCCGGGACGCTCGTCGCAGGCAGCAACTCGAGGCTGTTGGCGACGAAGCGATCCTGCCTAATAAAGCCTTCTACTCGCGCCTGCCGGCGCATGTTGCAGATGCCAGAAGGGGAGTGATTGAAGTGGTCTGTTGGGATAGCTCCCAGCACCAGATAGTGCTTGCCATCAATCTCCGCGGCCCAGGGACACCCCTCCGCTTCTTCCATGCCAAAGATGCAGCGACCACAGGCCACGTCAACGCTCTGACTTGGGACGGGGACGTCGCGACTTCCTGCGCAAGACACAGTCAACGTCACAAAGCACAACAGCGCGATCACAGCTCCGAAAGCGTTGCCTCTCATCATCAGATCCGCACCACCTTGACCATGTTGGCGACCCCCTTGAGTTCGGTGAAGCCGGCTACAACGACCACCTCATCGCCCTCGTTGAGCAGCCCCATCTCAAGCAGCAGGCGCTCGCCCTGCAAGAGCATCTGATCCGAGTTGGAGGGGAACTGCATGTAGACAGGCTCCACGCCTCGGTACAGCGCCATGGCCCGATAAGTGTCCTTGTTTGGAGTCAGCGCGATGATGCGGCTCTGCGGGTAGAAACCGCCAAGAAGCCGCGCCGTGCGACCTGAGAGCGTGAACACCATCAGCGCCGGGCACTGGCTGATAGTGGCCACCTGGGCGGCCGCCTGCACCACAGCCATGGTGATCTCCTCGTCACGACCAGCGTCCGGCCGCAGCGTCGGCTGAGCCGTCTCGCCCATGTAGGGCTCGACCTCTTTGGCGATAAGATCCATGATCGCCACGGCCTCGACCGGATACTTGCCGGTCGCTGTCTCACCCGAGAGCATCAGTGCATCGCAGCCATCGATGACGGCATTGGCGACATCGGACGCCTCCGCACGAGTCGGCCTTGGATTGTGCGTCATGGACTCGAGCATCTGCGTAGCGACAATGTCGAGGGTGCCGCACAGGTTGGACTTGCGCAGGATCTCCTTCTGCATGACGGGCACCCGGTGATTGCCCACCTCGACCGCGAGGTCACCCCGAGCCACCATGATTCCATCGACCTCGGCCAGGATCTCGTCGAGGTGCTCGACCGCCTGGGGTTTCTCGATCTTGGCGATGATTGGAGCGCGACCACGAAGCTCTTTCATGGCCGCCTTTAAGTCGCGAATGTCCTGCGCGCCCTGCACAAAGGACAGAGCCACATAGTCCACGCCCAGATCCAGGCCCACCTTGAGGTCTTCACGGTCCTTGTCGGTCAGGGCGGGCAACGAGACCACATTGTCCGGCAGGTTCATCCCCTTACGCTCTTTGAGGGTGCCGCCCGTGATGACCTCGGTGACCACTTCGTCACCGACACTGAGCACCTTGAGCTCCATCAGCCCGTCGTCGAGGAGGATGCGGTCGCCCTCGCTGACATCCCCCGCCAGCCCCGCGTGGTTACATGTGATCCAATCATCACGGCCCGGCTCGTCCCCTGGCACGATGCGGAGCTGTTCACCCTGCACCAGCTCGAGGCTCTCGCCGACCAGCCTGCCGCTGCGCACCTTAGGACCCGACAGGTCGAGGAGAATAGCGACGGCCTTCTTGGTGAGGCGCGCCACTCTACGAATGTTCTCGACCTGGATGGTCAGGTCCCCATGGCTGGCATGGGAACAGTTGAGCCGAGCGACATTCATGCCCGCCTTCATCAGGCGGCCCAGCATCTCTGGAGTGGAGGAGGCAGGCCCCAAGGTGGCGATGATCTTCGTGTTGCGCACTGCCCCCAGGATACGCGAACTGAGCGCGGCGAACACAGGTGCTCCTCCCCCGGCCATCTCGACCGGTACAATCGGCCCGTGACCAGAGCACTCAACTCGAAGATTCTCGATGGGGACGAAGCGACCATCACCGCAGCCCTCGAGCGGAGCCTCGGAACCCGCGGTGCTGCCCTGCTGATGAGCTCTATGGAGCACTCGGAAGAGCCCACGGTCGTGGTTGGTGGCTGGCTACGAGATCTGGTCCTGGGACGACCTTCGGGCGACGTCGACCTGCTAGCCGCTAATCCCGACGCGCTCGCAGCGCATCTCAAAGAGCACGGTGCCTCGAAGACAGTCCTCCTCGACCCTCTGCGACGCACCTGGCGCGTGGTTCTACCCGGAGGGTCCTACATAGATGTCAGCGCGCCGAGAGGAGAGGGCGCAGAGGTTCTGCACCGCGATCTCGAGCTTCGCGATCTTCGCGTTAATGCCATGGCCTGGAGTCCTAAGCTTGGCTTCATCGATCCGCTCAAGGGACGCGACGATCTTCGAGAAGCAATGTTGCGTCCAGCCTCACCCAGATCCCTGCGTGATGACCCCCTGCGTGCGCTTCGCTGCTGGCGGCTGGCTATCGCTCTGAATATGGACGTGGCGTTAGAGCTACTCGACGGGATGCAGGGCTTGAAACTGGGTGGGGTGTCAGGAGAACGCAGCGTCGCCGAACTTCAACAGATTCTGCTCCATGACCGAGCCACCACGGCACTCACCGGTCTACAGGAATCCGGCCTGCTCGAACAGCTGCTCCCTGGAACGCCACGGATCGAGCTGCTGGCGAACTGTATGCGGCGAGCCTATGACAGCCCCGCGCTGTCCCGCTGCCTTGCTGCTGTTCACCAGGAGGGCGAAGCATGGACCATAGGGCTACGACTGGGCTGGCTGCTTGACGTCCCCCGCCTCAAGAACGAACTACTGAAGAGGAGGTGGTCAAGGCGCAGCGCCCGCCTGGCCGCCATCAGCTCAGCTCAAGCCACCAGTCCCCATGAGGCGAGACCTTCTGAGACACAACTGGATGACAATCTTCGCCGCTGGAAGGACGCCAGCTCTGTGGCGATCCTGGGCAGAGTGGCGCGGCTCAGCGATGAAGAAGCCGAGATGTTGGCAGCAAGGTATCTGCAGGTGCTCGATGGACGAGCCCTGGGCGGAGCGCTCTCGAACGTCGTGGCGGGCCCCTGACTACTCGTCGTCGAAGCGCAGGTCCATCTCCCACCGCACAGCACCAAACTCGTGACCTGACGAGGTCTGCAAGTGATTGGTGTTGTAGTAGTAATAGCCCTTCACGAAGTACTCACGCTCGTAGGTGGTGCCTATGGGGTCGGCGGCCTCAAAGAGACCCAGCCTCGGCGTCCAGTCACTCGAGCCAATCGGTGACCAGTTGGTGAGCACGTAGCTGGCGGCGGTGCCATCGCCCTCATCGGGCTCGTGATCATTGAGCCACTCGAAGAAGCTCTCACTGAAGTCGATCGGGAACACTTCGATCGGCGCGAAGCCGATCCCAAAGCCACCAGCGAGACCAAAGTTGCACTCCGTCTCCTGCTGATCGATGCGGTTGGTGAAGTACTCCACCTCGGTCTCAAGCAGACTCAACGCATAGATCTCGGTGCACGAGGTGCAGCCATCCGAGGCGGACGTCTCCTCGACCCAGCCCTCCATCTGACTGGTGAGACGACAGTCCTCGCGGAAGCCATCGTCCGTGTACTCACCGATCTCAAAGCGGTTCTCACCGTAGAGCACGATATCGCGCTCGATGCGGGCGTCACCGACCTCGGGCTGATTCTCCTCAAGCCCCAAAGGCGCATAGCCACAAGCCAGAACAAAAACTGGCAGGCAGGCGAGGGAGAGGAGGAGAACGAGGGAGCGAAGCATGCGGGCGAGACTAGCACAGGGTGGCCAGGCCGCCAGGGCGGGGATCAGCCCCCGAGATAGGCCTCTCGTACCGCCTCAGAGGCCAATAGTTCCGCGCTACTTCCCGACAGCACGATTCTTCCCTGCTGCAGGACATAGCCACGCGAAGCCACTTCGAGAGCCATACGGGCGTTCTGCTCGACCAGGAAGATGGCTGTTCCGTCTCGATGGATTTCGTCAATGATCTCAAACACCCGATCCACCAGGGCGGGTGCGAGTCCCATGGAGGGCTCGTCCATGAGCAGCAGACGGGGACGACTCATGAGGGCCCTTCCAATGGCGAGCATCTGCTGTTCGCCGCCACTCAGCGTGCCACCGAGCTGACTGGCACGCTCAGCCAGCCGAGGGAAGCGCTCGAAGACCCGCTCCAGATCATGGCGATGGGCGGCCTTCTCATCCTTCCGACCGTAAGCACCAAGATCGAGGTTCTCCTGAACACTCATTCTCGGAAAGATCCGTCGCCCTTCGGGAACTACTGCGATTCCCTGCGAGACGATCTCAGGCGGAGCCAGTCCACTGATCTCGCTTCCCGCAAAGTGAATCGAGCCACTGGTCAGAGGCAACATCCCTACGATTGTATTCATGGTCGAGCTCTTGCCCGCAGCATTACCGCCAAGCAGGCAGACCACCTCGTCCGACCTCAGTTCAATATCCAGACCGTGAAGTACCGGTACGGGGCCATAGGCAGCGGAAACGCCGCGCAGCTCAAGAAGCGCCTGACCGCGCAACTCAGAGCTCACCTGAGCCTCCCGGTGCCGATTCGGCGCCGATACCATCACCTGCACGACCAGCAGCACCACGACCCAGATAGGCTTCAATGACCCGGGGGGAATTGCGCACGTCCTCGAAACTTCCCTCAGCGATCTTGTGGCCATTCTCGAGAGCAACCACTCGATCTGAGATGGTCGCGATCACCACCATGTCATGCTCTATCAAGAGGACTGTGCGACCGAGTTCTTTGATGCGCACGATATCGGCGATGAGCTCGTCGGTCTCGCTGGGATTCATACCGGCTGCGGGCTCATCGAGCAGCAGCACATCTGCGCCAGTAGCCATGGCGCGCACAATCTCAAGGCGCCGCTGGTTTGCGTAGCTGAGATCGCTGGCGAGGTCGCTCGCACGAGGGGCCAGATGCTCTCCAAAGAACTCGAGCAGGCTCAAGGCCCTGTCCCACGCCGCGCTCTCTTCGTTGCGAAATGACTCGCTACGAAGAGCCGCCGATGCGGAACTTGCGAGGAGCGTCGTGTGCATGCCGACCAGAACATTCTCGAGAACCGACATCTTGGGGAACAGTCGAATCGTCTGGAACGTACGAGAGAGCCCAGCACGACAGACCTGGTCGGGCCGCAACCCAACCAGCGAGCGCTCCTGTCCATCCTCAAAGAGCAGGACCTCACCCTCGGTGGGCTGATAAAGCCCCGAGATGCAATTGAACAGTGTGGTCTTTCCGCTTCCGTTGGGACCAATAATCGACAGAATCGAGCCGGACTCTACCTCGAGATCAACAGACTGAAGTGCCGTCAAGCCGCCGAAGCGCTTGGTCAAGCCGCGAACGCGGAGGGAACTCATCGGCGGGCTGGATGGCTGCTGGCTCGAAGGCCCGCGAGTGACGCTCAGCCGTCGATCATTGCGCGAGCAGCCCGCAGGAGCTCGAGACGCTCGCGTGCGCCCTGATCGTCGGGGCTGAACTTGAGGATGGCCTGATACTCCTTGATGGCTTCATCCCAGCTCTTCTTCTTCTCGTAGATGCGCGCGAGGTTGTAGCGGACATCCGTATCCCTGGGATCGGCCTTGAGGACGGCACGATACTCCTTGATAGCGTTGTCGAAGTCGCCAGTACGCTGAAAGGAAAAACCGAGATAGAAGCTAAGATCCAGGCTATCGAGACCGAACTCTCTGGCCTTGAGAAAGGCGGACCGAGCGTCTTCCCACGAACGCGAGTCAAGGTAATCCTCTCCCTTACCAAACCACTCCTTCTGGTCACGTAGCCGCTTCGCCGCTGCCTCCGCGTCCGCCTTGAGCCGCTCCTGCTCCTGGTCAATAGCAGTGAGCTTGATGTCACTGCGCACGAAGCCTGAGTAGCCGACCAGGCTGACTCGCACGTTCTCACCGACCTGGAAGCGTGGCTGCTCGGTAGTCAGTGCCTTTACCGGGGCCAGATCGGTATAGCTGAGCAGCTTGCTCGAGGAGATGAAGCGTTGGTTCGCCTTGTAGCCGGAATCAGACTCCGTGTAGGCATCGGCCGTCCAGGCCTGAACCTCGTACTTGCGACCGTAGAGAAGTCCGGATTCGGCCTTCCGACGCAGGTCCCAGACCGTAGCGAACGTGTCCGTAAGGCGGGTGCCCTTGTCCCCAGCGTACTCCCACAGGAGGACACGCTTGCCCCCGTCACGAACACCCACAGGGATGGTCTCACCTGCGGAGGGGTACATGAAACGACCGCTCTTCCGATCCGAAGCAATCTGCACGTAATCGAAAAACTCACGCATCACCAGCGAGTCTTCGATCCCCAGTTGCTGACCGAGAAGCGTGTCGCAGCCACCACACTCGACGCTGACCTCATACCAATTGCCCGAATTGCCGTTCCGTTTCGGCTCGGGAGGGAGCGCCTTCTTCTTGACCTCTTTCTTGACCTCGACCTTCTTCTCGACCTCACCCTCGAAAGACCAACTGTCGACATCGTCCTCATCTTCTCGAGAGATGATGGGA
>CAZEIY010000103.1:0-11404 GCA_964512375.1 uncultured Rickettsiales bacterium
AGCCGCTCCATGCGGCCACCCCTATTCGAAGCCCGCCTGGCTTGAATTCTCTGGCGTGTCGATGGGATGGTGTGAGCCCCACAGCTCGTGACAAGAGAGGCTCCTCCCATGCCCCTGACAGATCTTGAGATCGCTCGCTCGGTTACTCCACGTCCAATCGCTGAGGTCGGAGCAGAGTTGGGCCTCAGCCCCGAGCGCCTGCTCCCCTACGGCACCGGTATCGCCAAGATTGGTGGTTCAATTCCTACCGAGCAGAAGGGCAAGCTGATCCTGGTGTCTGCGATGACCCCGACCAGGGCCGGCGAAGGAAAGACGACGGTCTCGGTGTCCCTGGCGCAGGGGCTGGGCCGAATCGGAAAGCGTGGCTGCGTGGTACTGCGAGAGCCCTCGCTCGGGCCGTGCCTCGGCCTCAAGGGAGGAGCCGCCGGTGGCGGTCGTGCCCAGGTGATACCCATGGAGGAGATCAACCTGCACTTTACCGGCGACTTCCATGCAATCTCATCGGCCCACAACCTGCTAGCTGCAGCCCTCGACAACCACATCCATCACGGCAACGTTCTCGGGCTCGAGCCGCGGACGGTGATCTGGCGGCGGGTCATGGACATGAATGACCGCGCCCTGCGCAAGATCATCGTCGGACTGGGCGGGCGAACCATGGGGGTGCCCCGAGAGACTGGCTTCGACATCACCGCTGCCAGCGAGATCATGGCCATCCTCTGCCTGTCTGAGAACTTCACCGACCTGCAAGAACGTCTCGGAGCCATCCTCGTTGGCCAGGAGCGGGTTAGCCGCCGCGGCGTCTATGCCCGAGAGCTTGAGGTGGCCGGAGCGATGGCGATGCTGCTCAAAGCGGCGGTGCAGCCCAACCTGGTACAGACCCTCGAGGGCACACCGGCGATCATCCATGGTGGGCCCTTTGCCAACATCGCCCAGGGGACCAACTCGGTAATCGCCACCAAGATGGGCATGGCACATGCCGACTACGTAGTGACAGAGGCTGGCTTTGGCTTCGATCTGGGCGCAGAGAAGTTCCTCGACATCAAGTGCGTATCGGCGGGGCTCGCGCCCTGCTGCGTTGTGCTGGTGGCCACCGTTCGGGCACTCAAGACCCACGGAGGGGTGAAGTTTGCCGACCTCGCCGAGCCGAACGTAGAGGCGACTCGGCGGGGCTTGCCGAATCTCGAGCGCCACCTGGACAGCATCGCAAGATTCGGGCTGCGACCGGTCGTGGCGCTGAATCACTTTGGCACCGATACCGACGCTGAAGTCGCTGTGGTGGAGGACTTCTGCAGGGAGCGCAATCTATCCATGGCGGTGACTCGCGGCTGGGAACAAGGAGGCGAGGGTGCAGCAGACCTGGCACGCGCTGTGGTCGAGGTCGCCGACACCACTCCCGCTGGCTTCACACCTCTGTACGACTGGAATGAGCCGGTTGTCGACAAGATCCACAAGGTCTGTGAGGGGGTCTACGGCACCTCAGAGGTGGTCTACACCAAGCGAGCCGAGAAAGACCTGAAGCGCATCGCCGACCTGGGATTGGACGAGTTGGCGATCTGTATCGCCAAGACACCCGCCAGCCTATCGGATAATCCCAAGCTCCTCGGAAGACCCCTGGACTTCGCGATTACCGTGCGAGAGATCGAGGTGGCCGCTGGCGCACGCTTCCTTGTGCCAATAACCGGCGACATCCTGCGCATGCCGGGACTGCCTAAGGTGCCCGGCGCGACCCGCATGAGCATCGGCGACGATGGCTTGATCCACGGGTTGTCCTAGAGGACTCGAGTTCCATCGACGCTGTTCCTGTGTGCGCGGGCCTCAGCCCCAGCAGCAGATGTCTCCCGACATCTAGACGAACAAGTTCAGCCAGTTCAACGCCTCGTCCTCGGTCTTGAACAGGCGAACGGGGTGTTTCGGGCCGAAGACTTTCATGAAGAAGTTGCCGAGCACTGCTGCACTGGCTGAAGAATTGGTGACCAGCCCCAGCGCCATGACCTGATAATCATCGTGGATACGATCCGACGCGAACAATTTGCAGGCTGCTCGGTCCATCGAACGCATAGCACGGATGTCGATGAGAAGACGCGTCGGCCCGCCAACATGCGCCTCATGGAAGGGCTCAATCAGGGAAACTTCTTCCTCGGCTATCGCCAGTGAGACCTCTACGCCCTCGTGGTAGACCCAATGCAGAATATTCCCCTGAACAAGAGTAACCGATGACACCGGCGTTTCGATGTTTGGTGGGCTCACCATGTTCACACTAAAGCCCTCTCTCAAAGAGCGCCATCTCCACCCAGAGACGCGCAACAAATTGGTCCCGCACGCCCCTATGGAGCCCGAGTCTTCCGCCGAGGCTCTCCGCGACAATGCACGCTGCCTGGATGGAGAGAGAACTCAGCCCCTGGTCAAACCCATCCACATCGGAAGACTCTGTATCGGAAGCAAAGATCGACCTCCGCAAGCTGTCATCTACCTCACCGTCGACCTCGGCAATACTGAACCGCAAGACAGTGCGCCCCGTTGCTACTGCAGTGACCGCATTAACCGCGAGCACAATCTTACCGCTGCGAGTCCACTGCAGCGCTGCGTCAATCAGTGCATGCAACACTCCTTGCAGTGGAGACCGAGCACCGACAACCCACTCGGGCACGCCTACGTTGTCTGCTGCTTCGATAGTGAGACCTAGCGCCTCTGCGGGCCCCTGGTGGAACTCCACCAATTCACTAACTAGAGAGCGGACTGAGAAGGGCACCTTGCCCTCGGTGGAGCCTGCGAGCCAGCGATCCGCAGCGTCTTGCGAGTCCCGGGTGAAGAGCACACAAACGTAGGCGTCATCGCTACTCGCTGTCCGAGCCTGGATTGCCTCTACCGAGACAAGAACCGGCTGTCGGGGCCCTCGGTCTCGCCGCAGGAAGCGTCGAGTGGTGATAGGCGGCTGACCAACTGGCCCAGTTGAGGACGACAACGGCAACACTTGCTCACCCTTTTCCTGCGCAGACGCCGGAAGCACGAGGTGATCGTGCAGTCTCCCTGGGACCTCCCCCTGGTCTGAGACGTCGAGGAGAACTCTTGCGGCTCGGTTGAGGTATCGGAACGTGCCATCGTCAGACACAACGACAACGGCATCACGGAGCGCATTCAACACTCGATCAACACGCTGATTGTCGCGGACTCGGAAGTTGAGTTCCTCGGCGAGAAGGTTGAGCCCGACGGCTACTCCATCAAGGACTCCACCGTTTCCGACAACCGGAGCTGATGGCTCGAAATCCAAGTTCGCCATCGCAACGATCGCGTCACTGATGCCTGCCAGTTGTTCGTCCTCCCGCTCAACTGCACGAATCGAATCCGAATGGCTCATTCCTACAACCTCCTCATCATTCTGAAGCAACACACAGCCACAACTCAACAGAGCTACTACACATCCATTGCCGCCATACTGATGATTGTCAATTCGATTGCGGCGATTAGTCCGGCTAGAGTCCAGCATTGGAACCCTTGGAGAGAGAATGTCCCTTTAGAGTCCAGCATTGGGACCCTTGGAGAGAGAACGTCCCTTTAGATAAGAGGCGCGTTGCGGCCGGCGACCTCTTCCTCGACGGCGGCGATTTGAGTTGGCCTTGCGCGGCGCTGGCTTCGAGGCGTCGTACGGCACCTTCGACTCGAAGGGATGGCCGCGAACAATCTCTACACGCTGCTGAATAAGACGCTCGATGTCGCGAAGGTAGGCGCGCTCGTCAACATCACAAAAGGAAATCGCCATACCCCCAGCACCTGCCCGAGCGGTGCGACCAATACGATGCACATAGCTCTCTGGAATATTGGGCAGATCGTAGTTAATCACATGGCTGATGCCCTCAACGTCGATTCCGCGAGCGGCGATGTCGGTGGCAACCAGCACGCGGATTCGGCCGTCTTTGAAGTTCTGCAGGGCCCGCTGCCGGGCGGTCTGGGACTTGTTCCCGTGGATGGCCTCGGCCATCACTTTGGCACGACCAAGCCTCTGCACAACCCGGTTGGCGCCGTGCTTAGTGCGGGTGAAAACCAACGCCCGCTCGATCTCCGGGCCGGCGAGGACATCAGCAAGAAGCCGGGTCTTGTCGCTCTTCTCGACGAGAAGGATGCTCTGCTCGATCCGCTCGACCGTTGTCGACGCTGGCGTCACCTCGACTCGAATCGGATCATGAAGGATGCGCTTAGACAGCTCAGAGATGGCGTCCGGCATCGTCGCTGAGAACAACAGCGTCTGCCGATGCTCAGGGAGCTCCTTGATCACCCGCCGTACGTCATGAATGAAGCCCATGTCGAGCATGCGATCGGCTTCATCGAGGACAAAGATGCCCACCTCGTCGAGGCGGACATGCCCTTGTCCCATCAGGTCGAGCAGTCGGCCGGGCGTTGCCACCAGGACATCGCAACCCCTGGACATCTTTCTGACCTGCGGATTCTGACCGACACCACCAAAGATCACGGTGTGCGAACAGTCGAGACCCTTGCCGTACTTGGCGAAGCTCTCGTCGATTTGAATCGCCAGCTCACGCGTCGGTGTCAGCACCAGCACTCGCGAGCGCTTCGGTGATGGGCGATTGGCTTGGGTGAGCCGGTGAAGGATCGGCAGCGCAAACGCAGCCGTCTTGCCGGTGCCGGTCTGGGCGACACCTAAAATGTCGCGACCGTCCAGCGTGTGGGGAATAGCCTGAGCCTGGATGGGTGTCGGGCTTGTGTAGCCCTCATTCTCCACCGCAGTCTGAATGGCGGGATGAAGTTGCAATTCTGCAAAGGTGTTGGTTTTCATTCGATTCTCATTCTCTTCATAGAGATCGCAGCACCACCGACTTCTGTGTCGGGGTTCGTGATCGTGGAGCCTGCAATGCGCGCGAACGGCAAGGCTCTGGGTTCAAAAAGCCAGGCTCGGGGGCTCCCGTCTGCAGCCAGCCCGAGAGGGCCGGGAAGACGGCGCACGCTGTTTCCGAGCGCGGAGCGACGATGTCGCAGTGCTTCTATGCCCTGTTCAGATACACCAAGTCAAGCAAATGTGTGGCCCTCTCTTCTTACTACGTCGTGATTCGTGTGCACACCAACTCACTTGCCAGCACCTGTGGCCGCGGCGCTGACTGCGGACCTCCCTGAGCCCGACAAGGCACGGCTTCTGCGCAGGCTGTTCCTGCGCGCGACCGTATCGCCCGCTACTAGCCCTGCTCCTGGCCGGTTCCCCGTAGCTTTCGAGCGGCTTCGTGGTCTCCGAGGCTCTCCAAGGCATCCGCACACAGCAGGCGGCAGCGTCCATCCTGTGGATGCTCCTTGAGCCAGGCTACGCTGCGGCGGAGCGCCTCCATGGTCTGACCCAGGCCAAGCAGGATCTCGACCTCAGCACAGACCAACCTCTGGTCGGGATTCTCCCTTCCCGCAACAGACAAGACCCGCAAGGCCGCCCCTCCTCGCCCCTCTGAAACCAGGCACTGTACTGCCTCAAGCGCGGCGTCAACGCCCAAGGCCTCGGTGGGCTCCGTCCCGTCAAAGGGCTGGGGTGTCACCGGCTTGGTGAGCAGCGCAGCGACGGAGCCGGTCCTCGACAAGAGAAACACCTCCACCTCGTCACGCTCTTCATCGATAAACGGTCGCAGGGTGTTGAGCAGCGTGTAGGGCGAGTACCAGGCCTTGTGATCGCCATGAACCTCCTCGTGGAAGCTGCCGCCGTCCCGTCGGGTGCGCTCATACCACTGGATGTGTGGAACCGTGATCAGGTACTTCGTCGCCGGAATCGAGAAGATCCCACTGAGGAACTCGCCGGGATTGATGGTGTGCTCCAGAACCTCAGGAACCAGGACAAGGTCGTACTCCCGGGTCACTGCAGCAGGATCTGTGAAGTACTCACCGTCCACGTGGAGGCGAAGCACCTCGAGCCCCGCTTCGCTGATATCGAGCCCGTCGAGGCGGTCTGTCTGCCTGGACAGGAAGATGTGCAGATTGTTATTTGCATCGAAGATGGGCACATCACAGCAGCCAACATGCAGCACGCTTCGTCCGGCGCAGTGCTCGGCAAGCCAGGCGCGCCGATCCTCGACATCACTGACCTCAATCTGGTGAGTCATCAGGTCACTGGAACGTAGGATCTGATCGAGCCGCATGGCGGGGACGATACCCGCGAGTGTCTCACCTGCCAACCGAGAGAGGGAGCCAGTTCACCAGACAGGACTTCCCGGCAGCAACCAGTGTGACCAAAGTGATAGGTGGGGGTCCCCTTCCCTCATGATTCGGGCAGACTTACCGAGAAGAACGAAGACGTCTCAATAAGGTGGGACAGGCAGGGAGCAATCGTGAAGACCCATTACATCACCATGAATTACATGGAGGACTTCACGTGTATCGGTTCAGACTGTGAACAGAATTGCTGTACTGGGTGGAATGTCGACCTCAAGAAGGAAGAAGCGGAGTCTCTGAAGCACCTCATTGAGACCCACGCTGCCCTTGGCGAGAGCTTCGCGGACTCGATCGTCACAATCGGCGAGAGAAACATCATCAAAATGACACCAAGTGGTGCCTGTAGCTTCCAAGAAGACTCGGGACTCTGCGCCATCCAATCGGCGGCTGGTGAAGACGCGCTGTCAATCACCTGTGCAATATATCCGCGCTGGGTCAACCAGATTGGCCATCGTGTCGAGCTCACGGCCAAGACCTCATGCCCTGAGTTAGCTCGCCAGCTATTGCTCAAAGACAACGCCACCGAGATCGTGTCCTGCGACAAAGACCTGATCCCCGAGATCGCACAGAGATGGCACATCCGGAAGCCTCGGAACCACCCGTGGACACGCCATCTGGACGACCTCCGCGGCCTGGCGATGGATTTTCTAAAGCTCCCCTATCCTCTGGCCCACCGGCTCTACTTACTGACAGAGGTCGCGCGTCGGGTCACCGCGGTGTTAGACCAGGGGACGAAGAAAGCCCCACGCAAGATTCTACAGAAGACCCTGAAGCCCCTTCTCCAGCAAGAAAATCTGGACGCCACCCACAGGCACCTCTCTGAGTTGAGCTGGGATACCGGTGAAGTCTTCGCAGTCCCTATCGAGCTGCTGGCCCTCCAGTCGAGTCTTAACGGCAGCCACAATCACAACATGAGCCAACTACTCGTTGACATCTGGGACGCCGACGACCTGGACAAGGCCGATATACCCGCGGCCGCAGCCAAGCTCTGGCCTCTGCATAGCGAACGACGCGACAAGCTCCACGCCCAGGCAGGGGGCCGCTTGGAGCACTACAGTGAGCGCTTCGCCGAGCACTATTGGTTCCATGACCTCTTCCCGACGCACAACAACCTAAACACCTACATGATCCGATTGCTGATGCTGATGGCGACCCAGCGCATCCTGCTCATCAACAACCCGGCCATTGTGGCCCTGCTCGACAACGACGAACCCGTCCCCGAAGCGCTGCTCGACGAGACCGCCGTCCGCAACCTCTACAACCTCACGCGGAACATGGAACACAGCAAGCAGTTGGATGAAACTCTAGTCGCCCTGTCGCCCAAAGAGTCGTTCCCGATGGTCCAAAAGCTCTGCTTCATCTAGGTAGACCCTGAGGGCAAGGAGAGTTCCCCACTTTCTAAAACATCAACTGAACCTGTGATCGTGCGCGGAAGTCCACGAGGGTTACGCCATCGAGTTCCTCAGTGAGCACACCAAAGTCGGTGGATAGCTTGATGTGATGCTCGTGAAAGAAGACGTTGACGGCGCCGAGCAGCTCCTGGCGGTCACCACCACCACCAGCCGGCATGATGCGTGCGTAGCGAATCGCAGGCTCGACAAGGCCCTTGATCGTGTAGCCGGCCTGAACGCGAAAACCGACCGAGTCGAAGCCCTGATCGGCAAATCCGCCCCCATTCTGTGCGCTGGCAACGAACACCTCGCCGGTGCTACTGAGGCCCCTGACAGCCAGGGCGTAGTCGAGTCCAGCGCGAATGCCACTGTCGTCCGAGTCGTTTGAGTCGAAGTCGAGGACAACGCCTCCACCAATGCCAATGCCGAAGTCACTGTTCGTGTGGTCACTCTCGCGATAGCCATCAAAGCCCTTCGTATGCCAGCCGAAGCGGGCCACGACCATCGGGTCCATCAGATCCGGCACGTTCGAGAACCTGCCTGACTGAATCTTGCCCTCACCCGTGCTCGTGTCGACGCTCACGTTGCCCGTCAACTGGCTCTTGTCGCCGCTGCCGTTGAACAGGCCCACCGCATACTCAAGAGGAAGTTTCTTATGGCTGTGGAGCATCACACCCAGGTCACGACCACCCCCAAAGTGCTTGTCCGTAATGGCGCGGTCCACGAACTGCTGTTTGCTGGTTGAGGCGAGCTGTTGGCGAGAGAAAGGACGCTTGAACTGTCCAACCTGGACCATGAGCTTTTGGTCGATGATATTGAAGTCGACCAGCGCATCCTTGAGGCTGGCGCCGCCCTTGCCGAAGTCCATCTGCAGGGCAAAGGTGACCCGCTTGTCAAAGGCATGGCCGCTGAGCCCAACCCGGGCGCGCGGGATCGAGAATTGTGCCGCGTTTGCTCTGGGCTCCCCAGCAGTATTCTCAAAGGTGAAGCGAGCCTGAACCCGTCCGTTGATAGCCAACCGGAAGGCGCCGTCTGGGCTGGCCAGGAAGAAGCCCTTGTTGTAGCCGACAACAGGTGGGATCAGCTTGCCGGGAACAGGAGCAGCCGTCTCCTCTGTGGTAGTCGATGCCGCATCAGGTGCCGGCTCACCAGCCGGTGTCTCAGTAGGCTCAGCTGTCTCATCGCTCTGTGTTGAGGTAGGAGACTCAGCGGCGGCACTCGCGGGCTCTCCGTCCGCGCCCGCTGTCGCATCATCAGTGCTCTCGGCGGTGTCGTCAGTGCTCTCGGTCGTGTCATCTCCGCTCGCCGTCGTGTCGCCCTCAGCCAGAGCCATCTGAGGGAGCAGGGTCAAGCTTGCCATCGCACTCAGTAGCAAAAGGAAGGAACGGACTAGCTGGCTGTTCTTCATGATTCTCATCGGTCTTCTCCTGGAGAGCGTTCGGTAGTCACATCTTCTGGGCTGGCCACGCTGCCCATCCACCAGTGGCGGACAACTATGCCATTCTGCCCCGACCGCCGCGGGGCTCCACACCAATTTCGTGAACCGAACGACAGCCTGGTCGGGGAGCCTACGACCCGTCCGCGGTTCAATGAACTTCTGTAAGCCCCCCGAAGTGGACTACAGTCATGGAACCGTTAACCCAACATCGGTTAGCGCAAGGGAGCAGCAGTATCCGATGATGACGAAGGACCGATGCGAGCACCCGTCGCCAGTCAAGCCCGCAGACAAGCGCTTCGAGTACGAGAGCTTCATCTGCGACCACGCGCAGAAGCCCCACCACGTCACGGAGTCTGGTGCCCTCTGGGCTGGCGACTGCTGTTCCATCCTCCCCCAGATTCGTGACGAGGTCATTGATACGGTCTTTGCCGACCCGCCCTTCAATCTGGGCAAAGAATACGGCAAGAAGAGCAACGATTTGCGTCCCGACTACCTCAAGTGGTGCTACGAGTGGCTCGGTGAGTGTGTGCGGGTGCTCAAGCCCGGGGGGAGCCTGTTCGTATACAACCTGCCCCGGTGGAACATCCCCATCGGCGCGTTTCTATCCGAGCAGGGCCTCGAGTTTCGACACTGGGTCGCCGTTGAGATCAGCGCCTGCCTACCCATTCCCGGCCGGCTCCATCCGAGCCACTACAGCCTGCTCTACTACACAAAAGGTAAGCCGAACACGTTCCGGCGTATTCGCACGCCGATCTTGACCTGTCGCCACTGCAAAAAAGACATCAAGGACTATGGCGGGCACCGAAAGGCCATGAATCCCAATGGCGTGACCTTGAAAGACGTGTGGACGGATATCCCCCCGGTACGACACGCCAAATTCAAGTCTGGAGACCGAAAGGCAAACGCCCTGTCGACCAAGCTGCTCGACCGAGTGGTTGAGATGTCGACGGTTCCAGGTGATGTCGTTCTTGACCCCTTCGGAGGAAGCGGGACGACGTTCGCGGTGTGCGAAGCTCGCCATCGGCACTGGCTCGGCATCGAGCTCGACTTCGCCGATGTAATCGTTGACCGTCTGGAGTCCGATGACATCAAGGCACACACCAACACCGACTACGTCGAAAGCTAGGCCTTCGACTGCGCCGTGTGGCGTTGCGTACCCGCTTCCATCCGGCCAGCCCGGCTGAGTTGGGAGAATCCTCGCTTAGCTTCGACTTAGCGCACGCCGCTCACGTTCCAACTCTGAGCCAGGCACTCAGGAGGAAAACTCACCGCATCCCCACAGCCCAGGATGCTCGTCGATGGCGCGTAGAAGTCGGCCGTGATCGTCGCCGTCAGTGTGGTGGATGAGGTGAACTCACCGCTGATGGTGTAGGTCTCGGTACATCCGAGAGTGCCCCCGGGGATGACACTGCTCGCAGAGAACTCAGTGGCGCTCGAAAAGGTGCCGTTCATAACACCCGGCTGCGTCGTCCAGATAGGCAACCCAGTCACCACGATATTTGGATTCGTATCAGTGATCCGTACGGAGGCTAGACTGACGCTCACCATGTAACCGAACAGCCCACTATCGGCGCAGTAGTAACCGATGGTAGGGATCAGGCTCCAGTCGCCGCTGTAGTTGGCGGATGGCGGCGCGCAGCCCTCGTCCACGCCATCGACACAGTTGTTGTCAATGCCGTCATCGCAGACCTCGGCCAGGGCCGGAGATCGAGCGACTCCACTACCAGGCGTGTCGTCGCAGTCGAGGCCGCCGAACACTGCTGAGCTACTGCCAATCCAGACACACTCCACATAGCCATCGCCATCGTCATCGGTCTCCGTAGCGGGCACGCCCCCGACGCAGTCGTTGTCGATACCGTCGCAGACCTCAGTGTTACCTGGATGACGAACCGCCCCGGAGCCAGGCGTGTCGTCGCAGTCGAGGCCACCGACCACGCCGGCGCTGGTGCCGAGCCAGTCACACTCCACGTACAAGTCACCGTCATGGTCGAGCTCAGTGATCGGCACGACGGCATCGCAGTCGTTGTCGGCACCATCACAGGCCTCTGAGTTACCGGGGTAGTTGTCAGGATCTCCGTCATCGCAATCAGAACACGACAGAGCTCCGTCGTTGTCTCCGTCTACCTCGCCTGCAGCATCGGCATCAGCCACATGGTTGCAGTCGTTATCCGCGCCATCACAGACCTCGGTATTGCCGGGGAAGTTGTCCGGGTCCTGGTCGTCGCAGTCTGCACAAGCCAGGGCGCCATCGAAGTCACCATCCAACTCACCCACTGAAGTAGCATCCGCCTGACCGTTGCAGTCGTTGTCAGCGCCGTCACAGACCTCGGTGTTACCGGGAAAGTTTTCAGCGTCCTGATCATCGCAGTCGTCGCACGAC
>CAZEIY010000104.1:0-11336 GCA_964512375.1 uncultured Rickettsiales bacterium
ACCATTGAGTAACCGCCTCAACAGAGACGCCAACCGACGGGTCGAGAGCGGTGACAGCATGATTGAAGATGGCCGATGCGTCACGCACCGAACTTTCGAGTTCCTCAAAGTTCAAGCCGGCCAGAGAAGCAGGCTCACGCAGGTCCGTGGTCGGCACGCTGGGAGCAAGATCCCAGGCCGCACTCTCTTCCTCCACCAGCACCTGCTGGTCAGCCTGCACCTGTTGCATCCGCTCGCGACTCTCGCGGTAGCTCTTCTCGACCTCCGCCCAGATGGAGCGACGTAGCACCCCGACATCATCGCCCGCACCCATCGAACGGCCGGAACTGGAGTAATCAGCATCGCTATCTCGCAAAGGGTGTGTCGAGTCCATCTGTGGTTCACCAAGACGGATATCGGCATGGACCCAACGTCGCTTACCCGGCACGTAGCCGTGCAGACCACCTTCCTCACCACGGATCTCAACGGACTGAACCTCGATGACCTCGAGGCCAATGAAGTAAGGCTTCTGATCCTTGGCAGCGAGGAGCTCCACGCTGCGCTCCAGTTCGAGTCCGAGGGCCGTCAGAATGGGATCTTCTGAATCGTTCGTCTCAGCTATCGCAGACCCCGAAGAGAGTAGGACACAGAGAAGCAGAGTGAGGGGCGCTAAGCGGGTCAAGTATCGCATTCCAGTTCCGGGAGGAGCAGTAGAGATGGGCCAGGGCGCGGTGCTGAATTGCCGCCGAGACCGCAGCTTCGTGGATGAGGGTACAGAGGTAAACCCCCGCCGTCGCCGACTTGTTCCGAGACCTGCCCGAAGAACCGCCGCCGACTGTTCATCTGCCCGGCACGGATCACGGCCACTTCGGAGGCACGTCGAGGGAGGGCAGCTTCGGACTCGGCCAGCCCTCGACCCCAGAATGATGCAAATAGAAGCGCCCCGCCCCTCGAGGGTCCTCACTGCCGCCATAGAGCCGGTCGCCCAGCAGGGGAAGTCCAGCGGAAGCAGCATGAACTCGGATCTGGTGCATCACACCACTCGACATCGTCGCCTGCCACAAGCCGAGTCCACCAGCGCGATCGCTGAGACGAGAGAGCGTCGTGCTCGCCGAATACCAACGACCTCGATGGGGAGTCGACCCACCCCGCTGCCAGACCATCTTTGAGCGCTTGCGGCGGTCGTGAGCAAGGGCGTGCTCGATGAGGTGCTCATTCCAGCTCACCGTGCGGTCGGTGAGGAAAAAGTAGCTCTTTGCCAGCCGCCGCTCTGAAAACAAGACCCTCGCTCGTTCGAGAGCCGCAAGGGAGCGGGCCGCAATCACCAGGCCTGAAGTCCAGCCATCGAGACGATGAACGATGCCGGCGGCAAAGCCCTCAGGCCAACACTCACCGTCCAGCGGGCTGGCCTGCTCAGCTCGCTCCTCGAGGAGGGCACGGGACAAGCTCGTTCCTTCACCCCGGTGCGGGTCGAACACCGGCAGCCCCGAGGTCTTATGCAGATAGAGGTAGTCGTCATCCTCGGCGGGGATGAGGGTAGAAGGAAGCATGCTCAATCCTCCGCTTCATCAGCGGACGGCTTCCTTTGCGTCACTTTGCCCCACTGAGCGGTGAGATCCTCATACCACTCGACCAGTGGTCGCCCCGAGAAGAAGCCCTCGCGGGTCTCAATGAGGAGGCGCTCGCCACCGTCGAGGTGAATCCACAAGGTGTCATCCAGGGCGCCACCGTCCCCATCAGGAAAGTGTCGGAGGTCCTTCACCTCGCTCCATTTCGCGATGGCACACAGTTGCAGGGAGCGATGGCAGAGTTCTTCGGCTGTCCAGGCGAGCCCATGCCAACCTTCGTCGCCATCTGTCACCCGGCGATAGCGCCGCACCGCACGAAAACTGCGCAGAAACCCCAGAGAGGCGACAGTGGCAAGAGCCAAAGTCGCCCCACGCACCAGCGGCGGATCGAAGCCCAGGTGGGTGCCGACGAGCCAGACCACCGGGGCGAGGGCAGCCAACATCCAGTCCAGACAGCCCCCCCGATACGCGGGCCAGGGTCCCTTATCCGTTCCCTTACAGAGCAAGTCGGGAGAGCGGAAGAACGCCGAGAGGCGCTGCTCGTCCTCGCCCGTCAGACGACTAAAGACCTTAACCAGGGCCACCTCAGTCCCCCTCAAAGCCGGTTGGCAGGCGCATCAGATCGGCCAGCGCCTCGGCCATAGGACGCCCCTCGATGACTTCATGTACCGCACGAGTTATTGGCATGTCGACGCCTTGACCATCGGCGAGGGACACCAACGTGGCTACGCGGGCAGCGCCCTCCCGATGCTTGCAGTGTCCCGGCTTGCTCGCGAGAGCCACACCGGCTGCCACCAGCTCATCATCCGGATCGTGCAGTGCACGCATCCAATCTCCGACACCTGCGAGCCCTGAGAGAGTCTGAACCTCCCCGCCCAGAGCAACCGAGAGACGTCCCGCTTCGACAATAGCGCGAGTCAACAGCACGGCAGGTAGTGCGCCACCCAGCCCGGCCCCGGTGACCATTCCCGCAGCCAGAGCAACCGGTGCCCACATCGCGCCGCCTACCTCCACTCCAGTGAGATCCAGGGAGCCGTACACTCTGAGCTGGGGTCGAGCTAGCAGAGCGCGCACCTCGTCGATGAGCGATGAAAAGGGGCTGGCAATGACTGCCGCACAGTCGTCACCCCTCAAGAGATCCGCAGGCTCTACCGGCCCGGCAAGAGCCCCCACACGCAATACGCAGCTGTGCTCTCGAATCACCTGAGAGACGGAGCGACCATCGGCACAAAATCCCTTCGCTCCGTGAACGACCCGGTGTTCGGGCCGCAGGAATGGTGCCATACGCTCGACTAGAGGGCGGACATGAGCAGGCGGCACAGCAAGAAAGAGCAACTCGGGCTGGAGAGCTGTAGCCAGATCTACAGTGGGAGACACCAACTCAGGCAGCTCACCTTCGAGTCGGCGAGCCTTGTCAGCATCGCTCGACCACACGAAGACGGGCTGTCCCATACGACCACACCACGCAGCCAGAGTTGCGCCCCAGGCGCCTGCACCAAGCACCGCTCCCACCTGCGGAACGGAGCTCATCGCCCCACCCGGGCAACAGGCTTCGGCACACTCAAGGGATACGTCTGCAGCCGCATTGCGTAGAACAACGCAAGCTTGGGGTCCTCCAACAGCAGAGAAGTACCGTCTTCGCTGACCGCACGACGCTTGTGATAGCGCCCGAACTGCTGGACAGCTGCTCGACACACATCCTCTGGTCGTCCTTCGAGCAACTGGCCTCGCAGGAGCACCTCGCCGCGATGGGCTAGAGCCCGCAACTCAGACAGCATCACTCGAAGCTCGCTGTCCACCTCGCTCTGATCAAAGCGGCGCGCGGCGTCCGGCAGTAAGAGACGAGCAAACAGATCCTCATCTGGATACCGAGCTTCCAGGCGACGATGCAGTGCCGCAGCCAGCACGTGAGTGTCGTACAGGATCGTGTCGCTGGAGTAAGCCGAAGTGATCGCCTCGGCCAATGTGCTTGTGTACTGGCGATCCCTCTGGGCATCACGCACCAACTCGCCGCCGGTCATCAAGTAGCCTGCAGGATCAAACGCCCGACCCGCCGGGTCCAAGGAGTCACCATTACTGTCCACCGCGTTACCAAATGGGTCTAGCGGTGTGCCGAAGACCACCTCTACTGGGTTGTCGAGGGCGAGCATGTTGCGCACAAACTGAAGCACCCTGTCGGGCCGACTGAACTCGTCATCGCTGATGATGTATCGGCTCTTTCCGGCATCTTGCAGATAGTCCTCGATGAGGGTCTCTGCCTCGAGCACCAGGTTGTAGTTGACCGTCGCGGGAATGAAGAACACGCGGCTCTTCTCACGGCCCTCGGACAGTCCGCGCTGGTAGGCCTCGAGGCCCGTAGCAAGCAAGCCCTTCTTCAGCCGCATCTCCACTCCGCCGCTCCGAGAGCGCGTACCACCAGGAAAGAACAAAGAGTGCCATCGCCGCTCCAGCGCGTAGGTCGAGTACTCCTTGAGCACCTCCTTGTAGAGCTGATGTTGCTTCGCTCGGTCAATGCGGTAGGCGCCGAGGTGATCCATGAACCAGGAGAGCAGCCAGTTCGTGAACAGGTTGATTCCAGCGCCGTAGATCATCGGAGGAAGGCCAGCCTCGTGCAGAGCGAAGCCAATGGCTGGAGAATCAAGGTTACTCAAGTGCGTCGGTACGAGGATGCAGGTACCACGCTCGACCAGGCGGTCAAAGCTCTCAATCGCGCCGCTGAAGCGCACCTTGTCACTGAGGGTGAGCTTGCCGGTGAAGCTACGGCTGAGACCGCTCCAGAGCTTTTGCTTCCGTAGGAGCAGGGCAAGGCCCCCCGGGAGCACGCGAGTGGCGCTCTCGTAGGTCGATGAATCAAAGTGTCCGTGAATCTCGGCACCGTAGACTCGAACCAGATCACGCAGGTCGACGCGCAGCTCATCCTCAGTGGCCCAGGAGAGGCGCCTACGCAGCTCTCGCAGGCGCTGCCGATAAGCGAGATCTGCGGCATCACTGCTGGCCGCAAGTCGCTTCTCCTCGCGAACGCAGCAGTCATTCAACAAGAAGGCGAGTTCGGCGCCCTGAAGGCGCTTCTCGACCCGCGACACCAGGTCGTCCATGACCACCTGATCGTCAACGGGGTCCCTGGCGATTCCCTCCCGACGTAACATGTGCAGGCAGCCTGGGGGTTCTGCAAGACACTGTCAATCAGGCAGAGTGTTCCCGTGCAGCATTCCCAGCGCCTCCGCTACGGTCGTTTCTACACAGAGTCCCGCGTTGCCTCTCTGGCGCTGGCTCTATGCGAGATGCAACCAGGCGACCGGGTCTGGGATCCAACCTGCGGGGATGGAGTGTTCCTTCGAGAGGCGGCTCAAGGAGGACAGGCGCCCAGCACGCTCCACGGCTGCGACATCGACGAGGCGGCCATCTCATCGTGCGCTCAGGCCCTACCAGGTGCCCAGCTCCGTACCACTGACCTGTTCGCTCTCGAGCCGGCCGACATCGGCACCTTCGACGTGATCGTCGGCAATCCGCCCTACGTACGAAACGAGCGCCTCCCAGCTGCCAGACGAGCGCAACTCCGCGCCAGGATGCGAGTAGTGCTCGGCTTCGAGCCTCCCGCACAGTGTGACCTGTCACTGCTCGCCCTGCTCCAGGCGCTCCGCTTTCTCTCGCCCGGAGGCCGCCTCGCCTTCGTCATGCCCAACACCTGGATGGACGCGAGCTTTGCACGCTCGATCCGGCCCTGGCTGCTGAAGCGCTTCTTCCTTCGCGCCGTCGTCGAGTCTCGCAGTGAAGCCTGGTTCCCCGAAGCCAGCGTCAACACGATCATCGTCGTGCTACAAGCCCCGGGGCCGGGAATTGGTGACTCTCCGTGCTGCTTCGCGCAGCTGCTCGGCTCCACCGAATCAGAACTAGCGCCGTCGCTCCTCGACCCTGAAGTGGGTGCAGGCGAGTGGGTCCGACGCACCTGGGTTAACCCAGAAGAACTCATTGTCTCGGGTAGCAACCAACCGCCGAGTCGCTGGAGCAGCTTCTTACGAGCCGCACCAGTCTACTTCGAGATGCTCAAGCGGGCGGGCCCCGGTCTGATGAGGTTGGGGGATTCCGAACGCCCCTTGCTGACCAGGGGCTACGGGACAAAGGTTGGGATTAGCGCCTTCTTCAGCCCAAGAAAACCGCAGCAATTCCAGCGCTTTAAGGTGGAGGAGGAGCATCAGAAACCCTTCGTGCGCAGCCTACGAGGTCTGCATCGCTATGTACTCCGGAGCAGCGACATCGATGCACGTGTCTTCCTCTACCAGGAGAACAGGGTGAAGGGAGCGGCGAGCCCTGGCGCCGAGCGCTACATCCGCTGGGGCGAGCAGCAGACCCGAGGGGGCATTCCCTGGCCCCAGGTGCCCTCGGTACGAGGTAATCAGCCCTGGTATCAGCTGCCTGAGTTGCGCACCGGCGAGGTAATCCTCCCGCAGTTCCGCATGGACCGGCACTACATGCTCAGTAATCCGGAAGGACTGCCGGTAAACAACTCCGCGTGGTGGGGGACGTGGCTGAATCCAGCTCATCGCGACGTGGGAATCGCGCTGCTCAACTCCACTTGGCTGGCGCTCTCCACCGAAACCGTC
Organism: uncultured Rickettsiales bacterium; assembly: GCA_964512375.1. Classification (GTDB taxonomy): domain Bacteria; phylum Myxococcota_A; class UBA796; order UBA9615; family UBA9615; genus UBA6601. The sequence continues at coordinate 6,149 of CAZEIY010000104.1, forward strand.
GGACGCGTCAATCTGGGAGAGGGACTCCTTACCTGCTACGGACCCGACCTCGACGACATACACATCCCCGATCCGGATCTCTTCGTAGACACACCCGCTGGTGAGCGCTTGCTTAAGGCTTGGAAACAGCTCAGCGGGCGAGCAGTGCTTCCCCTCGATAGGGAGATCGAAAAGGGGGACCGCAAGGAACTGGATGCCGCCGTGCTCGCTGGACTGAGACTCGACAGCGCACTACTTCGGCCTATGCAGTTGGCGGCAAGTTCGATGTTGAAGGAACGCCTGCAGCTTGCTCACTCACTTCGCGTCAGTCGTCAGCAACGGCGAACAGCCGAGAGTGGGACCTCACATACGGGATAGTAGCCAGAACAAGAGAGCGAAGATCACCACAGCGGCCAGGAGTCGCTGCCACCACGTCATGGGGTACGGATCGCCAAATCCCGAGGCGGGCTGACCTGTCAGCTCTCGACTCTGCTCATCGGACGGCACTGCATGACCAGAGCCGGGCTCTGGCGCTGACTCAGGCAGCCTGGCACCATCCACGATGATTGAAGCCTCGCGCCGCTCCTCCTCGACAGCCGCGTCCGCCGAGTGCAGATCCCGCAACTCCTCCAGGGCGCGCGCTGAGAGCCCCTTCTCACGAGCAACCGCCAGCATCTGCTCAAAAGGAGGCGGAGTCATGCTGCTGGGATAGCGCTGGCACAGGTCTTCCATCGCAGACTGACAAAGAGCGAGGTGCGCACGGCGAGCGGAGAGCGTAGCCTCGACATCAAGCAACTTGTGCCGCTCAGAAGCCGGCAGCCAGGCCTCATGTGCTGAATCTTCATAGCGCCGAATCTCAGTCACCGCGTCCACCGTATTGCGCCAGCCCTCGTAATGATGCGACAGCCACTCGCCGTCGCTCCATTCTCGGATGTACGGGGGGAGGATGTCGCGATAGCAGGCAGGACAGACCCCCTCTTCGGCCCACTCTGCGGCCTCTCGAGTCCACTCCTCACCAAGACCTTCGTAACGAAATTCTGCCAACTGAATGTCGACACCACAGACAGGGCAGGGCAGCTCCTCACAAATAGGAGTGAGATGCTCCCCCGTAGCCAGCGTATCGAACGACCCCGTTCCTACCACCCGGACTCGCTGCAAGGAAATGCTGGATGCCTCGGGGCTCGCTCGACAATCCGGACAGGCCGTCTCCTGCTCGACGACAGCATAATCCCCATGCAGGGGGCAGAATCGCATCATGTCATTACTCATGGCGCGTACCTCCGGGCGTCGCAGCCGAGCCATGGGAGCAGTCTAACAGCGGCGCGTCCGATGTCGGCAGCTTGCTGACGAGTGCGGGTCAGTCTGCGGCCCATCGAGACGATGAACGGACTGTAACTGGCTGCTAGGCTTGCAGAGTGACTGACTCTCTCCAGCCCAAAGCGGATGCCGGCATTCCACTACGGAGCGCGATTCGCTGGTCGCTGGTCGCTGCGATCCTCGCCTCGGTCTTTTTAGGCATAGCCCTCTACTCTCAACTCTCTGCCTCAGGGCCTGCCGGAACCACACCTTCCACACTCTCTCCCGGTGAGTTCGACCTGCTCGTCACTGCACGCGCGATCGCAGCCTTCGACTTCCCGCCTCTATGGGCTGGCGCCATCCACCCAGAGGCCGTAGGCACCTACCTTGGCGCCTGCGAAGTCGCCGTCTTGTTGCTGCTGGGGCTTAGCGGGACCGCTGCCCTCAAGTTCTGTGGTCTCTTGCACTTCGCCCTGCTCTGCGGAGCAAGCGTCGGCTTGACGGCCCGTCTGGGGGGAGGCCGCGCGGCAGCTCTTGCTCTGGTCATCGTCAGTTTCGCCACCCCCAACCTGTTCAAATTTCATCTGAGTTTCCTGGCCACCACAACCGAGGTGATCGGCATTCAACTGCTCGCCCTCTGGTGGATCATCGAGCTGCGCTGGAGTGCCCCAGGTGCATGGAGAGCGCGACTCAACGCGCTGGGCTGCGGACTACTCCTGGGGCTGGCACTCATCTACTCGAGCCACAGCCTTCTTCTTGTGCTGTTCAGCCCTATCCTGCTGATTGTTGGCGGCGGCATCTCAGTGCGGGAACGACTCCCACAGCTAGGACTGATGATTGGCGGCATCGTCACTTTTGTGATCCCCTGGCACCTTCCCTCGGGGGCCCCAGGACTCGAGACGAGCAGGTTCACTCTCAAATCAGTTCCCGTAACCGAAATCATCGCCAATCTCGGAGCGGACGATCTGAGCAGCCTGACCCGGCAACTCCCCTTCGCCTTGTCGGGCGATCCGGAGCTGGGAGGAATCCGTGGCGCGCTCCACGCCTTCTGGTTGATAGCTCTCCTCGTAGCCCTCGTGTGGTCCTGTCTCCCGCTGCTCCGCCGAGGGACGAAGAAGGATCGTCTTGTCGAGTCACTGCTCGGCTGTTACGGCCTCGCTGCGCTCACTCCGATGCTCTTCGCTGGTGACCTCGCCGGCTACCCTGCTGCCTATCGCTATTGCTTCAACGGACTGACCATCGGAATCGTCCTCCTCGGACTCCACTACGCTCGGCAACATCGCTCTCTCGTGCAAAAGCGCGGCCCCCTTCCTGGCGCTGCTCTGGCCCTGCTGGTAGGTGGAGCGGTAGCTCCCGGACTCCTTTCCCTTCCCGCTCAAGCGAACTGGGAGTTGACCATCGAAGAGGCCGCGTTCTTCGCAGCCCAACACCGGATTCTCATCCTCGACGAGTCGCCCCACCTGCACTTCACGCTCCTGAGTCCGTATGTATTCGGCGCAGAACGGACGAACTGGTTCCAAGGATACGGAATGCTGCTCGGCGAGGAGTTCGAACATCGCCGAGCGTTGGCCCGGACACGCAGTAGAGAGCGAAGGTCCAATCGTCCTACCACTTCCCTCTGGCTGCAAGCCTCTGAGTTGGACGCATCGGGAGGACTCATGAGCAGCTTCAGCACAGGGCTCGGGCTGGGTCTGGCTCTCGATGCGACGCTCAGCGCAGACGACCTCGTGCTCGCCGCGAGCCTCCCCCATTCAGCAATCGACAAGCTCTGGTTCGGCATCGGCGCAGCGCTGGGAGAGCACTCTTTTTGGAGCGACTCAGCCCCAAGCCTCACCATCGAAGGCGGGGCTCCGGCTCTGGGCAAGATGGCGACCTCAAGAGTCGGATTCGAGCAAGGCTATCTGAGCATCCAGGGGTCCGTACCGATGCAAGAGGATGAGACTGCAGCCACGCTCGACGATGACAGAGAACGCTGGGATGGCTCTGCGCAGCTCAGCCTCGTCCACCCTTTTGTGTTCACCCGCTTCGCGCAGGAGAGGCGCGGAGAATTCAAGTAGGCAGGTGCCCGTGGCCTTGGGGCTGCTGCAGGAGGATCGCAGCGAGCACTTCGAGGCGCACCGTGGGGTCACGCGACGCCAGGTAGGTCTGGCCAAGCTCCGCTGAGACGTCCAACTGCCAGGCAAGAAGCGAAGCAGGGTCCTCGCTGATTCTCAGCTGGTCCTCGCTATAGCGCACCGGAACCGAGCTGTTAGCGAGACGGTGCAGGACCATCTCCAGAGCCGCGTCGAAAGCGCGCCGAGACGAGATCCCGTCCTGCGGAACCGGCTCCACCTCAGCACGACCATCATGAATGGAGCCGATGCGCACGCTACGCCACGGATGCACTACGCCAATCCATCGTCCATCCTTGAATGGGGCAAACTGCAGAAGTTCCACCGCTGAACCGTGCTTCGCCAACACACCCGAAAACTGGGGAACGAGGCAGACCCAGCCATCACTGCCCATCACGTCATAAGCCGCCTTGATCGCGTCACGACGGTTGGCCACCGCCCATCGAGGAGGGCCCGGAAGACGCACTGGTCCGTTGAGAGCAATGACCCGCATCCGAGAGGGCGGAACAGACTCCCTACGTACCAGCGACCCTGGCTTCCAGCACGCTCCCGCCACCAGCATCGAGCCCATGATGTCGATGATCACGGCCTGTTCCTCGGGACTGTAGCTGGCAAGAGAGAAAGCGCACATCGAGGGCACTGGGCTGCTCTCGAACTCTCCCCCGGTCACGACGGCAGCGACCTGGTCGAGGCGACGCAGAGGTCCTTCCCCTATGGGCAAGCCCACCAGAAGGCTCAACCCCTCCGTCCAGATCCTTCGCGAGCTGCCTCGAAGAATCTGCTTGTGTCGATCTCCCCCCGGCAACGCAAGGTAGAAGCCCGAAGCCTGGGCCCAGTCAAACTCGAAGGCCGCCAGGATCGGCTGCCCGGCAATGGCCGAGAGCCGCGAAGCCAGATCGTCAAGACCGCGGAACCACCACCCGGTCGACGACAGCGCAATCGCCGTCCCACGGCCTGCTTCGGGCGCACCAGACACCAGCGAGACGGGATCAACCTCTCGAAGAACCTGAAAGACCGTCTGATCCCAGGGAGGCGCATCCTGTTGATCGAGCGCCTCGCGAAGCTGCTCGGGATGAATGGAGTCAGCTGCGAAGAGTAATCCGCAAGGTCTGGTCATGAGAGCCCGCGTGGCCTCAATCGACCATCGTTGTACCCATCGCCCGGGTATCGTTCGCTCCCGACCTGGGCCTAGTGGCGTCCTCAGTACTGACCTCGTCGTCACCGCCCGTCAAGAAGTCGTCGACGACAGGACGCATGACTGCCCGCTGGACAGAGACACCATCGATACCGAGAAGCTCATCGCCAAAACGGGAGAAGATCTCACGCACCTCCTCTGTGGCCGGCGGGGGATAGGACACACCCATGACCTCGGAGACCATATCCGTGCGCAGAGGGCTGACCAACTGCGACTTCCGCGCTCCCAGCAACGACGTGATCTCACCCCAATCCGAGAGACGCTCATCAGGACGCTTGATCAGCGCTCCCATGATGAAGTCGCGTAGCCCACTGGGAATACCTGGCTGAAGCTTCGCTACATCGACGGGCTGCTTGCGCACGTGCATCTGCAGCAACTCTCGGATGCTATCGGCATAGAAGGGAACACGACCGGTCACCATCTCGTAGGCCATGATGCCGAGAGAATAGATGTCTGCCCGCCCATCGACGACCTTGCCCACGGCAGCTTCGGGGGCGAGATAGCGCGGCGTACCCTCAACGGTCTTGGCCCGCTCGCCTGTCGGACTCTTAGGGATGGGCTTGGCGATACCAAAATCCATGAGCTTGACGCCGCCGCTCTTGTCGAC
>CAZEIY010000105.1:0-2482 GCA_964512375.1 uncultured Rickettsiales bacterium
TCGACATAGCCACTCTCCAACTCGATCTTTGCCCCGAGCGCCTCGAGGCCGCGTAGGTGTAAGTCGATGGGCCGGGCGCCAATAGCGCAACCGCCGGGCAGAGAGACCCGCGCGCTTCCCGAGCGCGCGAGGATCGGACCCAGACAGAGGACGGAGGCCCTCATCTTGCGTACCAACTCATACGGCGCCTCATTGGAGAGCAGATTGCTGGCATCCAGCACCCTAGAGCCGTCATCTAGCTTCTGAACGCCGACCCCCAGCTCCATGAGCAGGGCCAGGGTGGTTCGGATGTCCTGCAGCCTGGGCAGGTTGGCGATGCGACTTGGCCCTTCGTGCAGCAGGCTCGCGAAGAGGACGGGCAGTGCAGCATTCTTTGCGCCCGATATTCTCACCTCGCCGCGCAGCGCGACGCCACCCTCGATGACCAGCTTTTCCATGGTCAGCTTGCCTGGCCGGCTTGGGCGATCGTGGGCTTGAAGTGGCTGAAGTCCACTAACTCGATGCCACAGGCCTGGCTGAACTCATAGATTTTCTGGTCTCGATAGAACTCGCCGAACACGATGCGGCCTATCCCGGAGTTGGCGATCAGGCGGAAGCAGATCCAGCATGGCGATGCGGTGACGTAGATCGAGGAGCCGCCGATGCGGACGCCATTGCAGGCCGCCTGGGCGATCGCGTTGGCCTCGGCGTGCACAGTGCGTACGCAGTGGCCGTTGTCCATGAGATGACCTTCTTCGTCGCAGTGACCCAGACCCCGAATCGAGCCGTTGTAGCCGGTGGAGAGGATGGCCTTGTCGCGTACGATTACCGCGCCCACGTGTTTGCGATCGCACGTGGCGCGGGTGGATACCTGGTAGGCGATGGTCATGAAATATTCGTCCCAGGACAAGCGCGACATTCTCTCTCCTTCAGCGATGGGGGCAGTCAGCGGCAGCGGTGCGGGCTCTGCAGTCTATTCGAGCCGAGGACCGTGATCTACATACCACCTCAGCTTGCGTACAACTCCTCGCAGAAAGTGGACCTCAGTTTCGGTGACATCGCCACGCACGAGAGCCTGGCGTACTGTCGCTAGAGCCTTCGTACGGTTCTTGCCAGTGAAGAAGTCGATGCGGTCCAGTAGTTCGCCCATCTGAGCAGTCAGGCCGTTGACCTGGCCGATGTCGGCCTCCCCTCTAGGGCGATTTCGGATGGGTCTTCGGGTTAAGCGCCCATGGGCCTGCGCCCATTCCCAACTGAGTAGAAGTACGGCTTGACTGAGGTTGAGGCTGCTTACCTCAGCTGAGGTCGGAATGTGGCACAGATGAGTCGCCCAATTCAGGTCCTCGTTATCCAGTCCCTTGTCTTCCGTACCAAACATCAAGGCGGTAGCGGCGCCCTGGGTACCGTGTTCTGCGAGCAGTTCGGCAGTTTCTCCCGGCTCCATGCACTTCCAGGCCTTCCACCGTCGCGGCCGGGCCGTACAGGCTACGACTACACTGCAATCCGACAGAGCGTCTTCGAATCCTTCGCTGTGTTGAGCAGCGTCCAGAACCGGTCGCCCTCCCATGGCCATCTTCTCGGCCTCGAACGTGTCCTCGTAGCGGGAGTCGACGATGCGTAGGTCGCTGAGTCCCATGTTGGACATGGCTCGAGCACAACTGCCCGCGTTACCGCCGTACAGCGTGCGGACCAGGATGACCCGCGGTGGGAGCACCTAGGAGAACCAGTTCCAGGGTAGGAGTAGGCTGAAGCAGCCGGGCTCTTCTTTCCGGGTGGCTGCCGTCTCGCCCGCGGGGGCCGGCGGGCCGCTGGCCTGGCTATCTGGGCTCGATGCGCTTACGACGGCGGCAACCGGAGGTGGCTCAACGCCCGGTCTCTTTGGCCCCTTGAGCTCGGCTGGGGGGGAGCTGGCTGCTCGCGGTGGTGTCTGTACGGGTGGCGGCCCTGGAGGCACCTGTTTCGGGGCCTGAGGGGGAGTCACATTGGCTGAGGATGGCGGAGCAGCAGGCTTTGCAGCGGTCCGCTGCCCTGGCTTCTTGCGGACTCGGCGCTGTTGCTTGCCGAGCGTGAGGGTCGGGGCGAAGTCCTTTTGTTTCAGCTTTAGCAGGACCTCTAGAGGCTGGTTGGTCTCTTTGTCTTTGGCCGTGATTGTGAGGATTCCCTCGCTGTCGACGTTCAGCCAGACCTGCACCTTCAGCTGTCCCTTGGGTAGCTGACGCAGGCCGGTAAAGACGAAGGTCCCCAGGGCCTCGTTCTCTGCGGCGATCGTTGAGTCCCCCTGGAACACCTTGAGCATGATGGTCTTTTGACCCTCTTTGCTGTTGGTGAGGCTGAGCTTGCGGACCATGGGTATGGGGCAGTTGCGCGGGAACAGTGGGAGGAAGCTGCCATCGCCGCGCGCGATACCCATCGGCATCGGCAGCACATCGAGAAGTGTTACGGCATCACTCATGGCCTGAGTAAGACTGTGCGCCATGATGGCTGCGCCGACTGCCATGGCCTC
>CAZEIY010000105.1:2492-11180 GCA_964512375.1 uncultured Rickettsiales bacterium
AAGGCTCGCGTCCGAAATAGGAACGCACGCTCTGCTGCACCAGGGGCATGCGACTCTGGCCGCCGACCAGCAGCACCTCGTCGATGGCCTCGGGGGTGAGGCTCGCTTCGCCGAAGATCTGCTCACAGGTAGAGATGGTGCGGGACACAAGGTCTTGAACCAGCTCCTCCAGATCGAGCCGCGTCATGTGGTGATTTACGTTGAGAATGCCTTTCTTGCCCCGTGCGATGAACGGAACTTCAATGGAAGTCTCTGGTGCGGCGGAGAGGGTGATCTTGGCGCGCTCCGATGCTTCACGGAGCCGTTGAATAGCGACAGGGTCTGAGAACAGGTCGACGTCGTGTTCGCGCCGGAACTCGTCGATGACCCTGCCAATAATGCGGTCGTCGAAGTCGATGCCGCCGAGGAAGGTGTCACCGCCGGTGGCCACCACCTCGAACACCTTGTCGCGGATTTCGATGATCGAGATGTCGAAGGTACCGCCACCGAGATCGTAGACAGCGAGGCGCTGGCGCAGATTCTTACCCAGGCCATAGGCGAGCGCGGCCGCCGTCGGTTCGTTGAGGACTCTCAGCACCTCGAGGCCCGCTACTTTGCCTGCGCTCCGAACGGCCTGGCGCTGCTTGTCGTTGAAGTACGCTGGCACGGTGATGACGGCGTCAGTCACCTCTTCCTTAAGGTACTCCTCGGCAACCTCTTTGATCTTGCGAAGGATGTGGCCCGAGATCTCGCGGAGGTCGAGGGTGTGGTCCTTGACCTTGATCAGCACCTCACCCTCGTCGCCTTCGACCATGTCGTAGGTGAACACCTGACGAATTTTCTCGACCTGTGGAGAGTGGAAGTCTCGTCCCACCATTCGCTTGGGTGCGAAGACGGTATTTGTGGGATTCAGGGCAGCCTGCTTTTGCGCTTCCTGTCCCACCAGTGTGTTTCCATCCTTGTCGATGGCGAACAGTGAGGGAATGGTGTAGCTGCCCCCCCGATACATGATGATGGTGGGCTGGTTGTTTTCGATCACCGCGGCGCAGGAGTTTGTCGTGCCGAGATCGATGCCGATGGCGCGTCCCATGAGTCTCCGATGCGTCCGCTAAAGGTTTGATCCAGGAAGCAGATGCCGATCCTGAAGGCCCTGAGGACGAGGGGGAGTATCAGGGTTTGACCTCGGCGGTGTCAACCGGACGGAGGGTGGGTAAAAGCGCTGAAGATGCCGTTCAGTACGGCGAAATTGATGGCCGGCTCGGCACATTCAATCGTCACCGTTATCATCCGGAGTGTTCTGGAGGAGTACGATCTGCACCTTCTCGACGACTCTTGATGTGGCACTGACAATCGTAAAAACGGCTTGCCCCGTCCGATGTTGGTCCCCCGCGCGGGGGATCTGTCCCAGGTGTTCCAGTAGATAGCCCCCGAGGGTCTCGTAGCTACCTTGTGCAAGCTCGATGGCGAGGTGCTCGTTGAGTCGATCTACCTCAACCCTGGCGGAGACGATGTACTCGAATTCGCCCCGCTGGTGGATGTCCGGTGCCGGTTCGTCGTGCTCATCCTCGATCTCGCCAACGATCTCCTCGAGGATATCTTCGATCGTGACGAGGCCCTGCGCTCCGCCGTATTCGTCGACCACGACTGCCATGCCCTGACGCTTGCGTTGCAGGCTGGTGAGCAACTGGTCCACTTTCTGAGTGTCTGGGACGTAGGGCACACCGCGAATGAGGTTGGTGATGTTCCGTCGGCCCAGATCCTCGCGCAGCAGGTCTCGGGCGCGCAGCACGCCGATTATGTCGTCAACGCGCTCGTGGTAGACCGGTATGCGCGAGTAGCCGCTCTCCAGGAAGATATCTGCTGCTTGCTGGAGAGTGCTGTCCTCACTGATCGCGACGACATCGATAAGGGGGCGCATGACTTCTCGCACGATGACCTCGGGGAAGGCGAAGATGCGGTGGATCATCTCGCGTTCGGTCTCTTCGATGACCTCCTCATCTCCCTCGTTCGAACCCTCGCGCTGGTTGTTGGAGTCGAACTGCATGAGAAGGCGGAGCTCTTCCCGCGATACGGCCATCCCAGAGTGTCCCTTTCCTCCGACCAGCTTCAACAGCACAGAGCTCACCTGGCGCACGATAATCACCAGCGGTGAGAGACCGAAAGACAGCCAGGTGAGAGGGTGAATGACTACGGGCGCGATCTTGCTGGAGTAGCGGCGATACACGGACTTGGGAATGAGTTCGCCGAAGAGCAGAAGGATGGGGGCGAGGACGAGCACGGTCAGGACTTCCGCTTGCACCGCGGAACCGCTGGCGAGCTGGTGGGCGAGCGCTGCGAACAGGGTGGTTGCCGAGACCACGCAGAGATTGGTGCCGATGAGCGTCGTCGTGAGAATCCGTTCGGGGTCCTCGAGGAACCGCCCCAGCAGCTTGGCTGAGCGGCCACCCGACTCCTGCTCTGCACGGATTCGTACCCGGTCTGCCGAGACCAGCGCGAGTTCTGAACCCGAGAAGAAGCCCTGCAGAACGATGCACAGCACGATCAGCAGGACAAGGCCGATGCTCATTCCTTGCCTCCTGGATGTGAGGCGCGGCTTCGTCGCGTCGCCGTGAACTGAGTCAGGCGGGTACCCTCGACGCCTGAGACCTCAAAGGTCCAGTGCTCGTCCTGGGTGCGTTCGCCCTTCTTAGGGAGCCGTCCAAAGAGATGGAAAATGTAGCCAGCGACGGTGGTGAAGGAGTCACCTTGGGGCAGTGGCGGATTCATCGCCTGATTCCAATCCGCGATCTCCAGGCGAGCTGGAATACGGAAGCGCCCGTCCCCCAGGCCTTCGATGCGCGGGCGCCCGTCGAGGGTGTCGACTCCGGCCCCGTGAAACGGGGAGAAGAGCTCGTCCAGGACATCCTGCATGGTGACGATTCCCTGCACAGCACCGTATTCGTCGATGACCACGGCCATGTGACCGCGGCTCTGTTGGAACTCGCGCATCAGTTCATCGGCAGGCTTGCCGGGGGGCACAAAGTACGCGGGTCGCAGCAGCTTCAACAGGGCTCGGGGCGTGAAGGACTCTTCGCTGCCCCGGAACTTCAGCAGATCCTTCGTCATGAGGATGCCGCGGATCGAATCAGGCTCTCCTGCGTACACGGGGATTCGCGAGTGTGGAGGGGCCATCGTCCGGTCCAGAAGTTCCTGCAGGCTGGCGTTCATGGACAGGGATACGAGGTTGGCGCGCGAGGTCATCAGCCGCGAGACGGGCGTGTCTGAGAGGTCAAAGACCCGATGGATCATCTCGGCTTCGCTAGCACCGAGGACGCCTTGCATCTCGCCCAGGGCTACGAGCGCTTTGAACTGCCCCTCTTTGACGGCATCTGGAAGAGGGTCATCGTCCTCGACAAAGCCGCTGAGCAGGAGGTCAGCGATCAACTGCAGGAGTGTCCGTATCGGAGTGACCAGGTAGCCGAAGGCGGCGAGGGGTAGCACCACCATTCGCGACCAACTTGGGGCGGTGCGTACCGCGATCACCTTGGGGACGATCTCACCGAAAAACAGCAGCAGCGGGGTTACGACGAGGATGTTCACCCACCACGGAGCCCCATCGGGGGTGACCCAGAGGCTGAAGACGAGGTGTGCGCCTACCGCAGAGATGGATACGTTGATGAGCTCGTTACCGACCAGGAGAGTTGCGAGCAGTCGACGTGGTTCGTCGAGGAGTCGCTGAAGGGTGCGCCCGCGGGAGCCACCAGTCTCTGTAATCTTCTCGATGGCGAAGCGGTCCAGCGAGAACAGTGCGCTCTCAGAGCCCGAGAAGAACGCTGAGCCAACCAGTAGGGCGGCGATGGTGAGAAGGTGGCTTGAGAGAATTCCCGATGCCTCGCTCCAGGGCAGCATCTGGGGTAGGGCGCCGGGGCTCATGTCGCGCTCCCGTGATCCCAGCCCTCGCGTCCACCCAGCTTCACCGCGTTGCCATCGCGCCAGTGAATCTCGCCGCCAGCCACCACCTCTCCGATGGCCGTGAAGCCCTCGAGCAGTTGTGCCGAGCAGGCTAGAATCTCGTAGTCCTCACCACCGCTGAGAGCGAGGCGAAGGGCTCGTTCTTTCCCGACGGCGTCCACCAATTCGGGGTCGAGCACCTGCTGTCGATCGAGGACCAGCCCGCACTTGGACGCTGAGCACAGGTGTCTGGCATCGGCGAGTAGTCCGTCGGAGATGTCGATGGCGGCGCTCGCATGGGTGAGCGAGTCTAGTAGGTCGAAGCGGGCGATGGGTCTGCGCCACGCCCTACTGGCTGCGTCGGGCAGCTCGACCTCGCTGGGGTCCGTTGCGGCGAGCAACTCTTCAACTGCGAGCCCAGCCCAGCCTGTACTGCCGCTGAGCTGGAGCAGGTCGCCGTTTCGAGCCCCTGATCGGCTCAGGGGAGCTGTCTCCGACTGGCCGAGCACAGTGATGCTGATGACCAGGCCGGAGCGGCTACCAGTGGTGTCGCCACCAAGGATCGGGCAGCGACAGGAGGTGGCCGCTTCACCGATGCCCGCGACGACTTCGTCGAGCCAGCGAGGGTCTGCGAAGTCTTCGGCTGGAACTGACAGAGAGAGCAGGAAGCCCAGGGGCTGTGCGCGACTGGCCGCCAGATCGCTGAGCGCAGAGTGCAGGCTTCGCCAACCCAGGTCGCGTGGACTGCACCACGCACGGCGGAAGTGAACGTCTTCGGCGAGGCTGTCGACGGACAAGGCGATGTTGCCTGGCGACTGGAGCCAGGCGGCGTCATCGCCAACACAGAAGGGAAGCCCAGCGTCGGTGCCGGGCAGCATCGATAGCCATCGCTCTATCGCGTGGAACTCCCCCCTGGAGTGCTCTTCTATCGCCGGTTGCGCAGAGGTCATCAAGGTGCGACTGGCTCCTTCGCGGGTTCTGGAGAGTCCACCTCGGCGGCGGTCGCTCCTTCGGTCACACTGGTCCCGGGCTCTGGGACGGCAGCTTCCTCGAGCAGCGGCCAGGCCTGGACGATCACTCCCTTCCGCACGGTGAGGCAGAGCATCTCATGACGCATCTCGCCGCTCGCGCGCATTCCTCGCCCTCCTGTCACCGACTCAATGGGAGAGGCGAGGTTCAGGCGTCTACGGAATTCTCGCCGAGAGAGTTGCTCGGTGTCTGAGAGGAGTTGCTGGGCCAACAGCGCCATGTCGTATGCGTTGGCTTCGATGATCGAGGGGTCCTTCTTCCAGGCCAGGCGGTACGCATCGGCGAAAGCCTTCACCGCCGGCGCGGTGCTGCCCAGGAAGAAGCTGTCTACCAGGAGCGTTCCTTCGGTGTACTTGCCGCCTCGACTTATCAGCTCCGAATGATTGAGAGCCGCTCCGCCCATGAGCACGACCGGGGGGTATTCCTCGGCTGGCAGGTGGCTACTGAGGTTGATTTCTTCGAACAGAAAGCCTGGTGCCAGCATGCTGACCCGTTTGTAGTTATCAGGGACGAAGACCGCCTGGAAGTCGATGCCGGGCACGAGTTCGATCTGAGGGTCTACCAATTGGGGCTTGGTCTGTTCGCTCAAGAAGGGCAGTACCAGGTCGGCTTCAGCCGGGGGAGCCTCTATGTAGAAGGTCCCTTTGATTCGCTGGGCCGTCTCACGGAAGTCAGTTGCAGCCGGTTCATAGGCCTCAATGGCGGCAATAGAAGCTCCCGCAGTCTCCACCTTCTCCCAGAAACGCTTCGCCAGGCGCGCGCTGCTCTCCTTGGCTGGATAAGCAACAGCGAAGCTGCTGAGCCCAAGGCGGTGGACTGCGTGCTCGACGAGCGCGTCGACCTGCTCCTCGGCGGTCACCCAGGAGTTGAAGACATTGGCGCGGTTCTCTGCGAGTCCAGGGCGCTGGACCATCATCATTAGCGGCATCCCAAGCTCTTCAGCCTGCTGAGAGAGCAGTTCTCCTTCGGCGCTCAGCAGCGGTCCGAGCACGGCGACAGCGTTGTGCTCTTCGGCGAGCTTGGACAGTCCCGCGCTGGCAGCGTCCGGATCACCGGCAGTATCGAGAGTGACGATCTCGGTGGTTGGCCAGCCCAACTGTTCGGAGCGGGCCACGGCTAGCTCGATACCGCGTCTGGCGAGTTCTCCAACCGCTGCATAACGACCACTGAGTGGCAAGAGCACGCCAATCGTACGGCCGCCACCAGCGGCGTCATCGGCCCAGGCCTGTGCACCGGGCACCTCGGAGAGCAAGAGGTGATCTGGATGCTGCCTGGCAAAGGCCATTCGCTGCGGGTCAGTGCTGGGGTCATCGAGCAGAGCGTCTTGACGTTCGAGAAGTAGAAAGCCCACCAGGCCGGCAACAGCGTCTCGGGGGTGAACCTGTTCGAGCTGAGCGAGTACTTCATCGCTCAGGGTGGCGGCGGCCTTCCGGCATGGCTCCAGATCATCGGCCATGCTGAATGTGGCGCGTTCCAGGAGTATCCCTGCCGCCTCAAGGCTGGCCTGGTGCTTTCCTTCGAACAGGCGCAACTGCATCAACTCTCTGGCGGCGGCGGCGCTCCGTTCGGGGTCTTCGTCATTGACTGCGACGTTACGCAGGGCTGCTGGGGCAGCATCCATCCGCCCCTCCCTGGCCAGGCAGAGCGCGATCTTAAACTGCAGTGTCTGCAGCTCCTCTCGTCCACCGAGCTGCAGGTAGCTCTCGAAGTGAGCGCGCGCTTCGCGCCAGCGCTCCAGGGCCATGGCCGCCTCCCCTGCCATGCGGTGGGCATCGAGGCGATGGCCGCTGTCTGGGAACTGCTGTAGGAGGTTGGTCGCCAACTTCAATGTTCGCTGGTGTTGCTGTTCAGAGACAGCATCGCGCAGCTGAGAAAAGGTGCGCTCTTCCTTTCGTGTGGGGCCGGCGCCGAGGAGCACCAGGCACAGGAGACCCAGCGTGAGAATGCGAAGCATCCCTCGCGAGCGGCGGTCTTCGCAATGTCTCACGAGGCCCTCTCGGCGTTGGATACTTCGGCGCGCTGCTCCTGGATGCGCGCGTACTCATCGAGCGCCTCCTGGTAGAGCCGTCGAAGCTTGGACGGAGCCTTGGCGAGCTGCCCATCGAGCGCCAGCAGCTCCCTCTTGTGCTCCTCGGTCAACGAGGTTGGCATGTCGAGCAGGACCTTCACGTACAGATCTCCACGTGGCCCTTTGCGGCCCTCCTTGATGCGAGAGATACCCTTGCCGCGGAGGGTGAGGACTGCTCCTGGTTGGGTGGCAGGCGGCACCCTTATCACTGCAGGCCCCTGCAAGGTTGCGACACAGAGCTCCGCACCAAGGACAGACTGGGCATAGCTGATAGGCAGGTCACAGAACAGGTCAGTTCCCCGTCTCTTGAAGTAGGGATGCTCTGCGACGTTCACGAGGACATAGAGGTCGCCCTGTCGGTCGCCGTGCGCGCCGGTTGCGCCCTTGCCGCGCACCTTCAGCTTCTGGCCGGTGTCTACACCCGGCGGTACGCGTACGAGCAGCTTCTCCTCTACCTCCTCGCCGCTCGGTAGCTTGCGGTGGAAGCGCACTTCTTTCTGGCAGCCGAGGGCAGCCTCTAGTAGCGAGACGGTCACGGTGTAGCGCAAGTCCTGAGGCGAGGCTCGCGGCTTGCGGGGGCGTTGCGCACCGAACAGGTCACGGAACATCGTCCCCATCATTGAGGCGAGGTCGATGTTGTCCGCTGCTCCGAAGGGCCCCTGGTCCCGACCATCGCTCAGGACTCGTCCAAAGCGGTCATACTGGGCTCGTCGAACCGGATCAGAGAGCACCTGGTAGGCGTAGGTGATCTCCTTGAAGCGCTGGTCAGCTCCTTCGCCAGTGTTCCTGTCTGGATGATGCTTGCGGGCCTGCTTGCGAAAGGCCTTCTTGAGTTCGTCGTCGCCGACAGCTCGATTGACCTCCAGCAGTTCGTAGAGATCAGGCCGCACCGTTCCGCCGCGTTAGGGGACTCAGTTCAGTTGCCAGCAACTCAAAGGTCCTGGCTCTCTGGCTGCGGAGCATCCATGACCGGTTCTTCGGCAGCCTCTTCGTATTCCATGGCATCGGCCATGGCATCAGCGCTGTCGACTGCACCGGCATAGAGTACATCGGCGATCACCTGGGACTTCTCGGCTAGGAAGCCGTGTGCATCTTGTAAGGTCCCGACCTCGCCATCGGCAAGGGCGTCCTTGGCTTTCTGAATGGCCTCACGAATAGCGATGAGGTCGTCGAAGTCCAGCGCCTCTCCGTATTCTTCGAGGCTGCGTTCAGTGGTGTACAGCAGCCCCTCGACGCTGTTCTTGAGGTCCGCACGGTCGCGCCGCATCCGGTCTTCCTCGCGGTAGTCCTCGGCTTCGCTGACCATGCGCCGAATGTCTGCCTCGCTGAGGCCGGAGTTGGAGGTCACCTGGACGACCTGCTTGCGACCGGTGCCAAGATCCTTGGCGCTGACGTTGAGGATGCCGTTGGCGTCGATCTCGAACGTCACCTCGATCTGTGGCAGACCACGGGGTGCGGGTGGCAGCCCCGTGAGTTCGAAGCGCGAGAGGCTCTGGTTGTCATCGACCATTTCGCGTTCACCCTGCGCAACATGCACGTTGACCATCGGTTGATTGTCCTGTGCGGTCGTGAAGATCTCGTTCTTCTTGCAAGGAATCGTCGTGTTACGCGGGATCAAGGGATGGAAGACCCCACCTGCGATCTCGATACCGAGACTGAGCGGTGTGACGTCGAGGAGGAGC
>CAZEIY010000106.1:0-11162 GCA_964512375.1 uncultured Rickettsiales bacterium
GTTGGATTGCTCGGAGGCCGGACGAGCCACCGCGCGAAGAGGCTATCGGCCTCGCCGTAGGGCTCGCGGGAGGCCTGCTCAGCAAGTCCGTCGGCGACGACGACCAACAGCGGCTAACCGTGGACTACCTCGGCAAAGTCGGAGAGGCGGCACAGCGATGAGCAGCGCGGTAGGACGACGGTACGCAAAATCACTCAGTGACCTGGCCCACAGCGAGGGTTGTCTGGACACGGTAGCCACTGATCTGCGCGGCCTGGCAAAGCTCCTGAGTGAATCCGATGAACTGAGAGGGGCCCTGGCAAATCCAAGCATCCCGCTGAGCGAGCGTTCAGCAGTGCTCAAGGCGATCCTCAGCCGGAGCAACACACACAAGATCACCACGAATTTTGTTTCGCTGCTCCTCGACAACAACCGCCTCGCTGCGCTCCGAGATATCCTCGCAGCCTTTGAGGACTACTATGACGAGCGCATCGGTCGCGTCCGAGCTCGTGTGTGCTCGGCAGTAGCGCTCGACAAGAAGACGGTCGCGGCCCTCGAAGAGCACCTCCTCGCTGTCACCGGCAAGAAGCAGGTACTCATTGAGACTGAAGTTGACCCCGCACTGGTCGGGGGCATAGTCACCCACGTCGGCGACCTGGTCTTCGATGGCAGCATTCGCACCCAACTCAACCTTCTACAGAACAAGTTGCTCAGCCAGGAGGCGCCTGCCCAGGCCTGAGCCTGGACAGCATGGCATTCGCCGCCTCCCAATTAGTGAAAGGGTCGCCCTAAATGGAACTTCGCGCTGGAGAGATCAGCCAGATCCTCAAGGATCAAATCGCCAACTACGAGAGCCGCGTTGAGGTCGCCGAGACCGGATCCGTGCTCGCTGTCGGTGACGGTATCGCCCGCATCCACGGCCTGAGTAACGCTGTCGCTGGTGAGCTCGTCGAGTTCTCCGTGGGCGTGTCCGGGATGGTCCTCAACCTTGAGGAAGACAACGTCGGAATCGCGATTCTCGGTGAGGACCGCAAGATCCGCGAGGGCGACACAGTCAAGCGTACGGGGCGCATCGTTGAAGTGCCCGTTGGTGATGCGCTGCTTGGTCGCGTGGTCGATCCGCTGGGTCGTCCCATGGACGGTGGCCCCGAGATCAGCCAGGAACACACCCGACGCGTCGAGATCAAGGCGCCCGGCATCGTCGTTCGTAAGAGCGTTCACGAGCCACTGCAGACCGGCCTCAAGGCAATTGACGCGATGGTGCCCATTGGTCGTGGTCAGCGCGAGCTAATCATTGGCGACCGGCAAACTGGCAAGACCGCCATTGGCATCGATACGATCATCAATCAGAAGGGTCAAAACTGCCACTGCATCTACGTCGCCATCGGCCAGAAGCAGTCAACAGTAGCCCAGGTAGTCGAGCGTCTTCGCCGCTATGGAGCCATGGAGTACACCACGGTGGTCTGCGCTCCAGCCGCCAGCCCGGCTCCCATGCAGTTCATCGCCCCCTACACGGGTGCAACCCTCGGTGAGTACTACCGCGACAGCGGCCAGCATGCGCTGTGTGTCTACGATGACCTCTCCAAGCAGGCCGTCGCATATCGCCAGATGTCCCTGCTGCTTCGTCGCCCACCCGGTCGCGAAGCCTATCCTGGTGACGTTTTCTACCTGCACAGCCGCCTGCTCGAGCGCGCCGCCAAGATGAGCGACGCCCAGGGTGCGGGCTCCCTGACGGCACTGCCGATCATCGAGACCCAGGCCGGCGACGTATCTGCCTACATTCCCACCAACGTGATCTCCATCACCGATGGCCAGATCTTTCTGGACACCGACCTCTTCTTCTCAGGCATCCGCCCTGCCATTAACGTCGGCCTCTCGGTCTCTCGCGTCGGTGGCAATGCTCAGATCAAGGCCATGAAGCAGGTCGCAGGAACCTTGCGCCTGGCGCTGGCTCAGTACCGCGAGATGGCTGCCTTTGCGCAGTTCGCCTCGGACCTGGACAAGTCCACGCAGTCCATGCTGACCCGTGGTGCTCGCCTGGTCGAAGTGCTCAAGCAGCCTCAGTACACCCCCATGGGAGTGGACCAGCAGATCCTGGTGATCTACGGAGCTACGAACGGCTGGCTCGACAGCTACCCGGTGGCCAGGGTCATGGACTGGCATGACGGGTTCCTCGCCTTCATGGCAGACAAGCACCCCACCATCGCACAGAACATCCTCAGCGAAAGCAAGATGACCGATGCCATCAAGGCGGACCTCGACGCTGCGCTCGCTGAGTACAAGGGAATCTTCGTCGCCTAGGCGAGCGAACTGGAGTACCGCGCATGCCGTCCCTCAAGGTACTGAAAACCCGGATTGCTTCGGTCAAGTCGACCCAGCAGATCACACGGGCAATGAAGCTGGTGGCCGCAGCCAAGATGAAGCGTGCCATCGATGCTGCCCTGGCCTCTCGCCCCTACAGCGATGAGGTCACTGCTGTACTGCAGAGTCTGATGGCGCGCATCGACCAGGTCGACAACCCGCTCCTACAGGCACACGACGAGGTCAAGAACGTGGCCGTCATCGTGATGACCTCGGACCGAGGCCTGTGTGGTGGCTTCAACAACGCGCTCATCCGCAAGACGACCCGTTGGATCGATGCAAATCAAAGCGAGCCTGGCTTCTCAGACATTGAAGTCATGACCTACGGCAAGAAGGCTGGCGATGCCTTCCGCCGCGGCAACTACAAGCACGGTCGAAGCCATGGAGACCTCAAGCCGACTGAGTTCCCCACCATGGTCGCTGAGTTGGTTCAAGAGCTGTGCAACCGATACGAGAGCGGTGATCTGGATGAGGTCTACCTGTCCTACAACCACTTCGTAAATACGCTCTCCCAAGAGCCCACCATCGAAAAACTGTTTCCCTTAACGGCTCTCGCGCAGAGCGATGATGAGGAACCCGAGCATCTGGCCGACTTCGTCTACGAACCCGACCAGAACGCAATCCTCAGCGAGATTCTCCCCCTCTTCCTGCGGACCCGGATCCACCAGGTCTTCCTTGAATCCACGGCCGGCGAGCACGCTGCGCGAATGACTGCAATGGATGCAGCATCACGCAACGCAAAGGACGTGATTGACCGACTCACCCTCGAATACAACCGTGCCCGTCAGGCAGCCATCACCAGAGAACTGGTGGAGATTGTCGCCGGCGCAGAAGCCCTCTAAGCGATAGCGAAGGACAAGAAACATGACCACCGCATCTGGCGAAATCATCCAAGTCATGGGCCCCGTGCTCGACGTACGATTCGAGCAGGGACAGCTCCCCTCCGCAGACAACCTCACCCTCGAGGTCGCCTCACACCTCGGCGAGAGCACCGTACGCTGCATCGCGATGGACTCGAGCGACGGTCTCGCGCGTGGCATGAAGGTCACCGACACCGGCAATCCCATCCTCATGCCCGTCGGCAAAGAGGTCCTCGGACGCATCCTTAATGTGATCGGTGAGCCCGTCGACGAGCTTGGAGAGGTGGGAGCCACCAACTTCGCCCCCATTCACAGAGCTGCCCCGGACTTCACCGCACAGAGCACTGACGTGCAGATGTTTGAGACGGGCATCAAGGTCATCGACCTGATGACTCCGTACTCTCGCGGCGGAAAGACCGGGTTGTTCGGTGGTGCCGGCGTTGGCAAGACCGTGCTCATCATGGAACTCATTAACAACATCGGTCTGAAGCACGGCGGCTACTCCGTGTTTGCCGGCGTTGGCGAGCGTACTCGCGAGGGTAACGACCTGTGGTTCGAGATGATGGAGTCTGGCGTCATTGCCGCCGAGAAGGACGAGCACGGCCACATCAAGATGAACAAAGAGACGGGCATGCCCATCGTTGAGCCGGGAAAGAGCAAGGTCGCCCTGGTCTACGGACAGATGAATGAGCCCCCGGGAGCACGTGCTCGCGTCGCTCTCTCGGCCCTGACTGTCGCTGAGCACTTCAGGGATGAAGAGGGTCAGGACATCCTGCTCTTCGTGGACAACATCTTCCGCTTCACCCAGGCGGGCTCCGAGGTATCAGCGCTGCTCGGACGCATCCCCTCTGCAGTGGGTTACCAACCGACGTTGGCCACTGAGATGGGCAACCTCCAGGAGCGCATCACCACCACCAACAAGGGGTCGATCACCTCGGTGCAGGCCATCTACGTCCCCGCGGACGACCTCACCGACCCGGCTCCTGCCACCGCATTCTCTCACCTGGACGCCACGACGGTGCTCTCTCGTAAGATCGCCGAGCTAGGTATCTACCCCGCTGTCGATCCGCTCGACTCCACTTCACGAATCCTCGAGCCCGAGGTCGTAGGCGACGAGCACTACCAGACCGCCCAGCGCGTGCAGATCATCCTCCAGCGCTACAAGGAGTTGCAGGACATCATCGCTATTCTCGGCATGGACGAGTTGAGTGAAGAGGACAAGCGTGTCGTCGAGCGTGCACGCAAGATTCAGCGCTTCCTCAGCCAGCCCTTCTTCGTCGCAGAGCAGTTCACCGGAAGCCCGGGCAAGTACGTGGCACTCGAGGACACCGTCCGAGGCTTCAAGGAGATCCTCGAAGGTAAGCACGACGGACTCCCCGAGCAGGCCTTCTACATGGTCGGTACCATCGAAGAGGCCATGGAGAAGGGCGAGCAGCTCCTGAAGGAAGACAACTAGTCGTGACTGAGCGCTTTCAGTTAAACATCCTCACGCCTGCAAGCGAGATCTTCTCGGGCAGTGTCGAGTCGGTCACGGTGACCGGGGCCGTTGGTGAATTTGGGGTGCTGCCCGGGCACTACCCCTACATCACCTCGGTGCGTCCCGGTGCACTCACCTTCGACGCGAAGGGGCCCAATGGCGAAGAGGAAGGTCACGTCTATGCCGTCGGCCACGGCTTCGCCCAGGTCTCGGCCGAGAAGGTATCCATTGTCGTGAGCAGCTTCGAGAACGCCGACGACATCGACGTCACCGACGCCAAGGCAGCCCTGGCCGATGCCGAGAAGACCCTTCTCGGCACGGACCCTGAGTCGAGCGAGTATGCGGATGCGCAGGTCGCACAGGGGCTGGCCACCGGTCGGATTCTGGCTTCGGAGCGCCGTAGCGAATGAGCGCTATCGACTCGGAGGACCCCTACAAGGTCCTCGGTGTCGCTAGAGACGCCGACCAGGACGTCGTCAAGAAGGCCTACCGCAAGCTCGCACGCCAACTGCACCCCGATCGTGGCGGCGACCCCGAGAAGCTAAAGCGAGTAAACGCGGCCTACCACATGGTCGGAGACGTCAAGAAGCGCAAGCTCTTCGACGAGTTTGGCACCGAGGCCTTCCGCCCCGGCTTCGACGTGAACGCAGCACGATCCTTCCGGAACTTCGGCGGAGGCTTTGGCGGAGCGGGCGGAGCAGGCCCGGGAGCAAGCTTCGATTTCGAAGACATCATGAACATGTTCGTCGGTGGTCAAGGGCGAGCCCGCCGCCGTCCATCTCGAGGACCACGACGAGGTCAAGATGTCCGCGCCAGCCTCGAAGTCAGCCTCGCTGAGGCACTCACCGGAGGAGAGAGAAAGCTCACCATCGGCGAGGGTGGCTCAGTGACCGTGCGGATCCCGAAGGGTGTGCGACCAGGGCAGAGCCTACGCCTCGGAAAGAAGGGGCTCCCTGGAGTGGATGGGGGCCCTTCTGGCGACCTCTTCCTCGAGATCACTATCTCCGAGCATCCTCTCGTCCGCGTCGATCGCGACGACCTCGAGATGGATCTACCGCTGACCTTCGGCGAGTCTATTCGGGGTGGCACCATCACAGCGGCGACGCCGACGGGCACCGTAAACGTCAAGATCCCTCCCTCCGCTGAAGCAGGTACCCGCCTACGCCTGCGCGGCCGCGGCATGCCAAAGGGAGCCTCTGGCACGGTGACCGGGGATCTCTACTTGATCCTGCGACCCACCCCGCCGGCGACGACAGACGACGATGAGCAGCTGAGCGGCGCCATCGACGTCATCGAAGAAGCCTACGACGAGGACGTCCGCAAAGACCTTCAGTTCGAGAGCTAGCCAATGGTAGGTGCGGGCCCAATGAGACGGCGCCGGGTGCTGGTGACCCGACCCATCCCCGAGGCTCTGCTCGGCCTGCTCCGAGAGCGGGCTGAGGTCCGTGTGCTCCCTGGACCGAGTGCACCCAGCGAGAACGAACTGCTGGAGAGCCTGCCTGGGCACGACCTCTGCATCTCGATGCTCACCGACCCTCTGTCCGAGGTGGTCCTTCGAGCAGCGCGCCAGCATCCTGAGCATCCCCTGCAGCTGGTCGCCCAGATCGCAGTGGGTCTGGACAACATCGACCTCAGCGCCGCGAGGCACCTAGGCGTGCAGATCTGCCATACACCCGGTGTTCTGACCGACTCAACGGCCGATCTCACCTTCGCTCTCCTGCTCGCAACCTGCCGCCGCATCGTCGAGGCCGACCGCTTCCTTCGCGATGGTCACTGGAGTACCTGGAGGCTCGATCTGCTCACGGGCGTAGAGCTGCGCGGGACACAGCTGGGCATCATCGGAATGGGACGGATTGGCACTGCCGTCGCACGTCGAGCCCGCCCCTTCGGGATGGATGTCGCGTACCACAATCGCAAACCGGTAGATGCTTCCCTCGAAGAGGAGCTGGGTGCACAGTTCATGCCTCTGGGCGAGCTGCTGTCGAGCAGCGATGTCGTCTCTCTGCACGCCCCACTCACCGACACAACGAGCGGCATGCTCGGTCGACAGCAACTGTTCTCGATGAAGCCAGGCGCTGTGCTGATCAACACCTCCCGGGGCGGGCTGGTTGACGAGGCGGCCCTAAGCCATGCCCTGGACGAGGGGCCTCTTCGTGCAGTTGGGCTCGACGTCTACGAGAACGAGCCGCAGGTGCACCCCTCGTTGCTCGAACGCCCTGATGTGACTCTGCTACCCCACATTGGCTCCGCCACTGAGGCCACTCGTGGGCTCATGGCGAAGATGGCGGTGGAAGCCTGCCTGGCCCACCTTGGCTCGAAACCGCTGCCGTATCTCGCTTCGATCCGTTGAGTAGAAGCAGACCCGCATGGGGGCTCGCAACTGCGAGCGCGTGCTAGCATCCGATCCGATGCACCAGAAGGCCGCGATCGCCATACCGCTCTTGAGTCTCCTGGTTGGTTGTGCGCACCTGCCCAGACCGGAAGGCCCCCCCGGACCCGGACACCGCGACGCCCTCTACCTGGACGCCGAGGCTGCCCCCCGCCTGCTCGTGGAGATTGACCGAGTAGAGGGCACCTCACCCAGGCCCGGAGCCTTGCGGACCTTCCTCAAGAAGGTCGGGCGCTACCTCGACAAGCCCGGTGGCATCCAGCTGGTGGTCGATGACATCATCCCTGCCAGCGAATGGGAGGAGAGCGAGCGATCTATCCGCAAGCTCGCCAGGCGCTATCGCTCCGTGACAGCCCAGGACCCCGAGGACACCGCGGTACTGCATGTGATCTACGCGCCCAGACTGGGCAAGTATCGTGGCTTTTGCTGGAGCCGAAAGGACTACGATGACGTCGCTCCCCCCCATGACAACGCGCTGATCGTCCTGCTACAGGGCAACATCAAGCCAATCTTGTGGGTGACCGGTGTCAAGCAAGAGGCCAGCGTCCTTATTCATGAGATGGGCCATGCCCTCGGGCTCAGCTCCAATCCCGCCCACAGCTACAATGGCCACTGCACCAACGCCCACTGCTTGATGTACAACGGCGTCGACGCTCGAACCTTCTTCCTCTACTTTTTCCCGACTCTCTTCACCGGCTACCTGCCTCTGGATTTTTGCTCTGAGTGCCGCGCAGACCTCTACCCCGCGCACAACGGCAGAGAGCCGCTCAAGCGATGAAGCGATGGTTTGACCCCGTGAGGAGCCGCCAGGTTCTTCGACTCGCTCTACCGATCATCGGTGGCATGACCAGTCAGATTGTCCTGAACCTGGTCGATACCGCAATGGTGGGACGCCTTGGCCCTGCTCCGCAGGCCTCTGTTGGGCTCGGTTCGTTCTCATTCTTGATGTTCGCGACCGTGGTCACCTGCCTGGGGACGGGCGTACAGGCGATCGTGTCACGCCGCGAGGGCGAGGGCGATCAGGATGCCGCTGGGGGCGCCCTCGATACAGGACTGTGCATGAGCGCCCTCATTGGCCTGCCGCTGGGATACCTGCTCGCGGAGGCCGCCCCAGCCATCTTTGCGCTGCTCTCCGATGACCCATTGGTTGTCCACGGCAACGAATTCTACAGTGGCGGCAGCGACTATCTGGCCATCCGACTGCTGGCTCTTGGCGTAGTTGGAGCCAACTTCTGCTTCCGCGGCTTCTACAATGGCATCGGCCGCTCCAGCGTCTACATGGTCTCGATCATCCTGATTCAGGCCCTCAATATCCTGTTCAACTGGATCTTCATCTTCGGGAACCTCGGCGCCGAGGCCATGGATGTGCGCGGCGCCGCGCTGGCATCAGTAATCGCGCAATGCATTGGCACCTGCTTCTACACCTTCCTCACCTTTCTGCAGGCCGACATCCGCGAACGCTACCGACCATTCAAGTTGAGCCGGCTGCGGCGCCAGACCTTTGGTCAACTCGCACAGCTCGCCTGGCCCGATGCGGTGCGCTCGGGAGCGGTTCTGATTAGCCTCACCTTGTTCCTGAAGCTGCATGGCGAGGTGTCGACTACCAGCCTGGCGGCGGGAACAATCCTCCTCAATCTCGGCTCAGCAGGCTTCCTGGTTGCGCTAGGGATGGGACTGGCGGGTGCCACGATGGTAGGCCAGAACCTGGGCAGAGGTGATCCCGACGAGGCCCGCAGGTTGGTCTGGCTAGGGGTGCGCCTTTGTACGGTCGCGATGATACCGGGGGCCATCGCGGTGTCCGTTTGGGCAGAGCCCCTGCTCTCGGTGTTCACCCAAGACGTAGCCACAATAGTCATCGCCACGCCATCGCTGCGTCTGTTCAGCTTCATCGTGCTCATCAATGTCCTACCCATCGTGCTCATGTTCAGCCTGCTCGGAGCCGGCGAGACTCGGTGGGTCGCAAAAGCTCAGATCGCTCAGCAGTACCTCCTCATGCTCCCCCTCGCCGCATTCCTCGCGCTCTGGCTGGTGCCCAGACTCGGCTACACCAGCGACACGGCTGCGGTGTTCGGCCTGTGGACTGGAATGGCACTATCCCGGATTGTCATCTCTGCAGCAGTCATCCCACGCTTCCAGGGCAAGACCTGGGAGGAGCTGGTGGTCTGAGCAAAGGAAGGATCGCGAAAAACTGCGATCCGAGCTACAACCCGCTCATGACAACCTATTCGACCCTTCTCTCCGCCTTTCTCGACCATGCTGAGCGCCGCAGTGACGCCCCAGCCCTTCGCTACAAAGAAGGGGGCTCGTGGCATGACATCACCTGGTCTGACTATCGTCGCCGAGTGCTGAGAACCGCCGCCGCTCTGCACAGTATGGGGTTGTCCTCGGGCGATCGAATCGGACTCCTGTCCACCAACCGCGTCGAATGGCTCGTCTCTGACCTGGCCGCTCTATCCCTTGGTTGCGTGACTGTGCCGATCTATCCCAGCTCGATTCCAGAACAGGTGGAGTACATCCTTCAGCACA
The DNA here is from genome assembly GCA_964512375.1 of uncultured Rickettsiales bacterium. GTDB lineage: Bacteria > Myxococcota_A > UBA796 > UBA9615 > UBA9615 > UBA6601. Next base: position 9,593 of record CAZEIY010000106.1, read on the forward strand.
GCGCGGCGAAGGCCATCTTCGTCGAGGACCAGGAGCAGCTATCCAAAGTTGAGACTGCTCGCGAGGCATGCCCGTCTCTGGGTAAAGCGATCCTGCTCTCGGGCAGCTCGTCAGAAGACGATGAGCACACTCTGGACTGGGCCTTCGTCCAGGAGCTTGGCGCAGAAGCCGGTGACGAGGGCGCGACAGCCGTCGAATCAGGAGCGCAGGAGCTTGACCCCGCCGCTGTCGCAACGATTGTGTACACCTCGGGCACGACCGGCCCTCCAAAGGGCGCGCAGCTCAGCCATCTCAACCTCATGGCGATGGCGGATTCTCTCGCCGAAGTTCTGCACGTTGGACCTATCGACTCGAGCCTGAGCTTCCTGCCACTTAGTCACATCGCCGAGCGCCTGCAGGGCGAGGTCATGGCGATTCGAACCGGCTACACCGTCAACATGGGCGAAGGTCTGGACAAGGTCCCCGAGAACCTCGCCGAAGTAGAGCCGACCCTTCTGGTCTGCGTGCCGCGCCTCTGGGAGAAGTACTACTCCAAGATCAGTTCAGGTATCCAGGATGCCCCCGACCTACGCCGCAAGCTCTTCCAATGGGCCACAGCTGTCGGGCTCAAGGCATATGACCGACGTTCTGCGGGCAAGCGTCTAGGCCCGCTCAGCCAAATCAAGCTGGACGTAGCCGACCGGCTGGTGCTCTCCAAGGTACGCAAGAAGCTGGGCATGGCCCGTGGCAAGGCCTTTGTCAGTGGCGCCGCACCACTCTCTGCGGAAGTGGGCCGTTTCTTTGCCTCGCTGGGCATCATCATCCAGGAGGTCTACGGCCAGACCGAGTGCGCCGGTGTCTGCACCTATAACCCTGCCGAACGAGTTAAGTACGGCACAGTAGGCCTGCCGCTCGGCGGCATGGAGGTCAAGATCGCCGAAGACGGTGAGATCCTGGTCAAGGGTGACAACGTCTTCGTCGGCTACCTCAACCAGGAAGAAGCTACCGCCGAGACCGTCGTTGATGGCTGGCTGCACACCGGAGATGTCGGCGAGATGGACAGCGACGGCTATGTCCGCATCACGGACCGAAAAAAAGACATCATCGTCACGGCCGGCGGCAAGAACGTCAGCCCCCAGAACATCGAGAACAAGCTCAAGACCTTCCCCGGTGTAAGCCAGGTCGTGGTGGTGGGTGACAAGCGCAAGTTCCTGTCCTGCCTCTTCACCCTCGACATCGAGGGCCTCGAAGACCTGTATCGACGAGAAGAACTCGAGCTGCCCCCCGCCTCGGCACTGCCCCAAGACAAGGCCATGCGCGCGCGCCTGCAGTCCTACGTGGACGAGGTAAACGGCAAGCTCGCATCCTATGAGAGCATCAAGAAGTTCCAGGTGCTTCCCGAAGACTTCACCATCGAGTCTGGCGAGATGACGCCGTCACTCAAGGTCAAGCGCCGCGTTATCCAGAAGAAGTACGAAGAAGTGATCGACGACTTCTACTCAGAGAAGTTCGCGTAGTACTTCGCAGGCCCAAGACGAGGGGCGAATTGGCGAGCAAGGCCTCGTTTACGATGACCCTCTCAATGAGCATG
>CAZEIY010000107.1:0-11102 GCA_964512375.1 uncultured Rickettsiales bacterium
CTGCGCTGCCGGAGGCGCCGTCCGGCTCATCGAACAGTCACCTCCTCAGTTCGACGAAGATTCCCCTGGATCGCACTCTCGCTGATCACGAGAAGATGAACGAGCTGGTCGGGGCTGCCCTTGAGCGTCTGGGTCCAGAAGGACATTCCAGTGGCCATGAAGGGCATGACCATGGCCCTGCAGCCCGGCCGGGCGCTCTGAAGCCGAAGAGTGGCGCTCGTCAGTACGGAGACTTCGTGGGAGTGGATGGGTGCAAGGGCTGTCATGAAGCGCAGTACAAGGATTGGGCGACCACTCGACATGCGCACGCGTACACGACTCTGGTGAAGGAGCGTCGGCACTTCGACCTGGACTGCTGGTCATGTCATGTGACCGGGGCTGGACAGGCAGGGGGGCCAAGCGGGCCATACGACGTCGGGCCGATGCGAAATGTGCAGTGCGAGTCCTGTCACGGACCGGGCAGAAAGCACGCGGCCAATCCAAAGGCCGATATGGTCCGGTCTCCTGGCGAGAAGCACTGCAAGAGTTGCCACAGCGATGAGCAGACAGAGGGTCGCTTCGAGTACGGAGCTTACTTGCCGCGGATCGATCACATTCACTGACTGTTTCTCGTTCGCGACTCTGTCGCTCGGGGGCGCTACGGCTGTGGTAGACACGAAGGCGAAGTGCTTCCTCTTCTCGCCATTGAGACATCCTGCGACGAGACTGCAGCTGCGGTCATCGGGCCGGGTCATGCTCTTCTCGCCAACGTGGTTCGCTCTCAGATTGATGACCATGTCATCTTTGGCGGGGTAGTCCCGGAGCTGGCCTCGCGATGTCACCTCGATGCAATCGGTCCTGTTGTTGCTGAGGCTCTTCGAGAGGCGGGATGCTCTCTTGATGACATCGCAGCGGTAGCGGCAACCCGTGGCCCTGGGCTGGTTGGTTGCCTGCTTGTGGGGCTCTCGTATGCCCAGGGCCTGGCTGTTGCTCGCGGTCTGCCTATGCTCGGCGTGAATCACCTCGAAGGTCACCTCCTTGCACCCTTCGTAGGTTCGGAGTGTCCGCCTTTTCCGTTCCTGGCGCTTGTGGTCTCTGGCGGGCACACCGAGCTGTTGGTGGCGAGAGATGTTGGTGACTACGAGATTCTCGGTGCGACGCGGGACGATGCTGCTGGTGAGGCTTTTGATAAGAGCGCCAGGCTTCTGGGGCTCTCCTATCCGGGCGGGATATCTGTTGATCGGCTGGCACAGGACGGAGATCCTGAGGCTCTGTCGCTGCCACGGGGAATGATGCACAAGGGTGGGTATGACTTCTCCTTCTCGGGCCTGAAGACTGCTGTCTGGCAGCACACCCAGCGCGATGGTGTTCCGACAGGACAGGCACTGCATGATTTTTGCGCCTCCCTCCAGGAGGCGATTGTCGAGGTGTTGGCCTACAAGACCAGGCGCGCAGCTGAGGAACTGGGACTTTCTCGTATCGTGGTGAGCGGCGGAGTCTCAGCGAACTCGCGGTTGCGGTCCGTCTTCTCTGAGATGACGGCTCAAGCAGGTTGGGAGCTCTACCTGGCCGATCTGCCTCTTTGTACCGACAACGCTGGAATGATTGGCTATGCGGCCTCCCTGAGGATGGCTCGAGGCGAGCGATCGCCCATGGATCTCGATGTGCGTCCGGGTCTCGCTCTTGCCGATGCCTCGGACCCGGTAGGAGGCGCTGAGTCGTGATGTCTTGGTATCGACGGGTTCGCCGGAGAGGCATATTGGCCAGTGTGAGTGCACCGGTACGCTATTTATGGCTGCGTGCGGCGCGCTCACCTGTCTCTACGCCGGATCTGGCGATGGGCTTTGCCATTGGTGTGTTCTGGGGCTGCATTCCCATCTTTATCCTGCACTGGCCCTGTGCAGTGGTTACTGCCGCCGTGATGGGAAGGAGCAAGCTAGCTGCTTCTGCTGGCGTCTTCCTCTCGAATCCATTCACGATTCCGGTTCAGTACAGCACTGCCTGGCTCATTGGCCACCTGCTCCTGCTCGATGGTTCAGACGGTCCGGCCGGGTTCACCAGTGCTGCGGCCATCCTGGAGGCGATGATGGACATGGGCCTCGCCGATCTGGTGGCACTTCAAGTTGGAGGCCTGATAATGGGATTAGCCCTCTGTGTTCCGGCCTACTTGCTTTCCTACAAGTTTGCTACGGGGTTTCGAAGCGCTCGTGCGGCGCGACGGGCGAATGCTGAATCGAAGAAGAGCGAGGAGAGCTGAGCCATGGGTCGTCCTGCCGCTAAGCGTTCTCTCGGACAGAATTTCCTTGTCGATCCGGGGGTTGTTGCTCGCATCGTGCAGGCGGCAGGAATCGGTGAGGATGAGACAGTGATCGAGATTGGCCCTGGTCGGGGTGCCCTGACTCCCGGGATCAGAGGGCTGGCCGGACGACTCGTGTGCATCGAGAAAGACGATGAACTGGCGCCCGCCCTAGCTGCACGCTTCGCTGGCGATGACAACGCGCAAGTCGTGCACGGGGACGCGCTTGAGTTGATGCCTTCCGACATGCCCTTCCCTGGCCCCTATCGGGTGATAGCAAACCTGCCCTACAACATGGCGGCGCGCATAACGATGCACCTGCTTGAAGACTGGGGAGATGCTCTGACCTCGGCGACCTTGATGTACCAGCTCGAAGTAGCAGAGCGTCTGGCAGCGTCTCCGAGCACCAAGGCATATGGGGCGCTATCCGTTCTGGTGCAGTCCTTCTGTGAGGCGTGGCCGTTATTCCAGGTACCTCCGCGCGCGTTTCGTCCGGTGCCCAAGGTGCAGAGTGCGGTGGTTCGGCTCGCCAGGCGAGGTGAGCCGATGTGGAAGGGGCTGGATTACGACTGGTTCCGCAAGGTCGTACATGGGGGCTTCTATGCCCGTCGTAAGACCCTGGTCAATTCGCTTCGACACGCGCCCGGCCTTCCAGATGACCCTGCAGTGCTCCGTTCCGGTCTGGAGCGAGCGGGCATCGATCCAGAGCGTCGGGGAGACAGCGTTTCTGTGGTTGAGTTTGTAGAACTTGCGAGGGTGCTGGGGGATTGAGCATCTCGTTGAGAGTGATCCGGCAGGGGCTCCGTTTCGGTGCTGTATCGGGCCTGTGTTATCGTCGCGGCCCACTGGGGAATCGCAATGCACGTCGCCATTCTCGCCAAAGCAAACGACGATAGGGCTGAGGCTACCGCTCGTGCGGTGCTCGACTGGCTGCAGGCAGCCGGCCACGACGTCTTGGTTGATGAGCTACTCGCAGAGCGCGCTGGCCTTGAGAGCGGCGTGCCTCGCGATGAGCTCGCGGAACAGGCGGAGATGGCGGTCGCTCTGGGCGGAGACGGCACGATGCTGCAGGCGGCACGGGTCTTTAGTGCCGCTGGCGTGCCGATCTTCGGCGTCAACGTGGGGCGCCTTGGCTTCCTGACTGATACCGGCCCAGAAGCCATGCTTGAGGTCTTGTCGTCGGTTCTTGGCGGCGACTACACGATCCAGGAGCGGCTCATGCTGAGCGGCGAGGTCGTACGGGATGACCAGGTGGTGAGTGGCCCCTTCGCCGCGCTCAACGACATCGTCGTGCACAAGGGCGAGCTTGCCCACGTCGTACGCCTTGAGAGTTGGGTCGACGGCTGCTTCGTGTCCGAATACAACGCGGACGGGCTGATCTTCTCGACTCCGACGGGCTCGACAGCGTACGGTTTGGCCGCTGGTGGTCCGATCATCGTTCCTTCCTCTCGAGTGATTCTGGTGGCTCCCATCTGCCCCCACATTCTCACAAATCGTCCCCTGGTGATTCCCGGGGACTCTTCTGCATCGTGTGTCGTCATCGAGAGCCGAGGAGAGGTGCTGATCACCATCGACGGTCAGGAGGGGTTCCCTCTGCAGCCGGGTGATCGGGTGCGCGTCCGGCGCTCCCAGCACAGCGCGCGGATGGTCCAGGCAGCTTCGAGAGACTTCTTCGATGTCCTGCGTACCAAGATGGGGTGGGGGTCCCTCTAGGGGCTCCCTTCTAGTGCACCGTGCTCCGTGAACTTCGCATCCGGGACGTCGCTATCATTGAGGATATTGAGGTCTCCTTTGGTGCAGGCTTGAACGTTCTTTCCGGGGAGACCGGTGCGGGCAAGTCGATCATCCTTGATGCCCTGGGCCTGGTGCTGGGCAACCGGGCATCTGGGGAGATGGTTCGTACCGGGCGGCCAGGCGCAGAGGTGCAGGCCCTCTTCGATCGGAGTGAAGAAGTCGACCGGCTTCTGAGTAGCCTCGATGTGCATTTGAACGAGGAAGACGAAGGTCTCCTCATTCGTCGCACGGTTTCGGCTGCGGGGCGATCTCGTGCCTGGATCGGTGGTACTGGCGTGACGCTGTCGTCCTTGCGCGAACTGGCAACTCTGCTTCTGGACTATGGCTCTCAGCAGGAACATCGGGTGCTCCTCGAGGAGGCTCAACACCTGGCAATCCTCGATCGTTTCTCCGGTCTATCGGAGCGAAGTCGGGCGCTAGGCGAGCAGGTGACTGGACTGCTGCAATTGGTCGAGCGCCGCAGCGCTCTGCATGCGAGGAGTGAGGAGAGTCTGGTGCGTGCGGACTTTCTTCGCTTTCAACTTCAGGAACTGAAGAGTATGGCTCCCCACGAGGGTGAGTTCAGTGAACTGAAGACCGAGCAGTCCCGTCTTCGGAACGCTGCTGACATGGGCGCGAAGGCCCACGAGGTAGTCGACACGCTCTATGGCTCCGATGCGTCCGCTGTCGCTCAGCTTGCTGCATCCCTGGCGGGCCTGGAGTCCCTGGCAGCTCTCGACGGGAGCTTGACCGAGCCCTTGGAGTCGCTTCGATCCGCGCTGATTGTCCTTGAAGACACGGGGCATGACTTGGGTTCCTACGCACGTAGCGTTCGTGAGGACCCCCCGCGCCTGCAGGAGGTCGAGGATCGCATCAGCGCGCTGGGGCACCTGTCGAGGAAGCATCGATGTACTGCTCCAGAGTTGCCGGGCTTACAGAGCAAGCTCGAGGAAGAGCTCGAAGGCTTGGAGCATCTCACGGAGAATCTTGTAGAGCTTGATCATGAGATCGAGGAGCGCGGTGCAGATTTGTTGCAGGAAGCAGCTGATCTGTCGGTTCAGCGAGGTAGAGGAGCGGCACAGTTGAGTGAGCAGATGGGGGTTGAACTCAGCTCCCTGGGCATGAACCAGGCGCGACTCGACGTGTCGATCGAGGATGTCCCGAAGGGCGCTGGGCTTGTCGAAGTGGCTCGTGGAGGTTCGCTCGTGATGGTGGCCTCAACGGGCACGGACAAGGTGCGGTTTGAGCTCTCTGCCAATGTTGGAGAGGAGCTTCGTCCTCTGGCCAAGGTGGCGTCCGGTGGGGAACTGGCCCGTATTCTGCTGGCCTTGCGTCGTGCCCTGGCCGGTAGTGGAGTCGTGCAGGTCTGCGTGTTCGACGAGGTGGATGCGGGTATTGGTGGAGCCACTGCTGAGATCGTCGCGGCCAAGCTGGCCGGTATCGCCGAGACTTCTCAGGTTCTGTGTATCACCCACCTTCCACAGATTGCGGCGGCTGCAGAGCATCACTTTTGTGTTCACAAGGGGGTCGATGGAGGCAGAACTCGCACCTGCATTTCGGCTCTAGATGAGCGGTTGCAGATCACTGAATTGATGCGCATGGTTGCAGGTACAGACCACAGTGAGGCGGCAGAGGCCTTTGCTCGTGAGCTTCTTGATCGCGCTCGGACTTCCCGCACCCGCTCGATGCCCGCTACACTATCTCGCTGATAACGGATGCTGAGAGGCGAGTTGATATGAAGATTTCTTCCGCTGGCATTACCAATGTCGGACAGAAGCGCCAGAACAACGAGGACAGCTACCTGGTTAACGACCGGATCGGCGTCTACATCTGTTGTGACGGTATGGGTGGTCATGCTGGCGGTGAGTACGCCAGCCAGATTGCGGTCACGACGATCGAAGAGGTCCTCTCTAACATTCGCGACGAGGCGAATCCCGAGGACGATCTCTCCGAAGACCAGATCACTCAAGAGAAGATCAAGTATGCGGTTCGTCTTGCTGGCAAGCGCATTTACGACCGTGCTCAGGCAGATCCTGAGTTTCGTGGCATGGGCACCACCGCTGTCCTGCTCGTATTTCGAGACGGAAAAGCATATCTGGCGCACGTCGGTGATTCGCGTGGATACCTGGTTCGGGGTGGCGAAATCACTCAGCGTACTGAGGATCACAGTTGGGTGAACGAGCAGATAAAGGCGGGGCTCATTACGGAAGAGGCTGCCAAGCACCATAGATTCCGCAACATCATTACCCGCTCTCTGGGTTTCCAGGAGGAGGTCGAGATCGACACACAGGTCTTGAAAGCTGAGCCAGGCGACATGTATTTGTTGTGCTCTGACGGTCTCAGCAACCTGGTGACTGCCGATGAGTTGCGCGACATGCTGGTCGAGAAGAACTTTCAGGAGACCGCTCGGTCTCTGATCGATCTCGCCAATGAACGGGGCGGCGATGACAACATTACGTTGGTTATCGCCAGGGTGGATTCGGTGTCCTGAGCGCCGAGGAGTTGAAGAGCGAACAGCAGTTCAACTTTCCATTGCGCACCGCCGATGGGTACTCTTGAAGTCATGGAATGAGGTTCGAGGCCTACTTTCCTTCGTTGACAGGTTCTAGGGCCTCGGCTAACTGTCGCCGCCGCATCAGCAGGTCTCCCTCGGGACAGTGCTGAAAGGGAGTCGCAGGTCAATGAAGACCCGAGTCGTCATCAGTGTTGAGCAAAAGGGCCGAACGCTCCGCCGTTTTGGCATCGGTGGGTCTAGTCTCCGTGCCTTGGTTGTGCTCGCACTTCTGCTGTTCAGCATGCAGGCGCTGGCCTTCGTAGGCCTCTCATGGAAGTTCTATGAGCGGTATGGCAATGGCCCATCCGCTATGAGTGAGAACCTGCTCCTCCGAGCACGTCTGCAGAATATTGATCAGCGTCAAACCCAGGTGGATCAAGCTCTTGAGCGTGTGATGGCATATGACGCCAAGCTGCGCCGCCTCACTGGCGAGGACAGCGGCGCGAAGGCCTTCGGCATTGGCCCCCTTTCAGCTCTTGAGGTTGCTGCTGCGGAGCGCGATGGCCGCACGGTGACCCTGCCTGGCGAGGCTGTGGGAATGGATAGCGGTGAGGATCGTGCGTTGGCGAGGATTCTTGACGACATGGAGCTGCGGTCGAAGCAGCTTGAGCAGCGCCTTCTCCGTGAGGAAGAGAGCCTTCAGGAGGTACGTGGTTATCTCGACGACCGTACGTCTCTGCAGCGGGCTAATCCGTCGATCTGGCCGGTGCGCGGTTGGCTGACGTCTGGCTTCGGCTGGCGTCGCAATCCCGTCCTCCGTACTCGCCAACTGCACACTGGTCTTGATATTGCTGCCCCCCGAGGCACTCCTGTCATGGCCCCCGCTGATGGACACGTGGTCTTTGCAGGCTATCACTCTGCTTTTGGGAACATGGTCGTCATTGACCACGGCTACGGAATCACCACCAAATATGCCCACACATCGCACATTCTCGTCGAGGTAGGAGATCGCATTCTGCGCGGCGACATGATCGCCAAGGTGGGAAACACCGGTCGCTCTACTGGTCCCCACCTGCACTATGAAGTGCACAAAGATGGGCGTCCGCGAAATCCGATGCGCTATTTGCGTGGTGGTTGATGCTCCGGGCGCCTGAGGGCGTGCCGGCGGACTCAGGCCGGTGCGGCCGACTCAGCGCCCTCTAGATCCTTGCCCATGTGGCACTTCTTGTACTTCTTGCCGCTACCGCAGGGGCAGGGGTCGTTCCGTCCTACCTTGCTGCCCTCGCGGCGGAAGGTGACCGGCTTGGCCGCGGGACCTCTGCGCCCCCCCCCCAGCTTATTCGCGCGGGTGGCGGCTGCGGCTGCGCGCTCTCGTTCCTTGCGAGCCTGCTCCTCGCGCAGGGCGCGTTTCTCTTCAGCAGTTAGAGCCCGTTCGTGACCGAGGTTCTCGAAGAGTCGGTCGATGACGTTCTGCTCTCGCAGATCGCGCATCATCTGGAACATCTCGAAGCCCTCTCTCTTGTACTCAAGGAGGGGGTTCCGTTGTCCATAGCCGCGCAGCCCGATGCCCCCGCGCAGGTGATCCATGGCCTGGAGGTGACTCTTCCAGAGCTCGTCGGTGACGCTGAGGAGGAAATAGCGTTCTCTGTAGCGTAGATTCTCGTCTCCGATCAGGCCTTCTTTGCTCTTGTACCAGGCCTCTACCTGCTCCATGACCTTGTCGGCGACCTGGGCGGGGGGGACGGCGGCGACGTCATCGATCGTGAGAGCGAAGGGCATCTTGAATTGGTCACTGAGGATGCGATTGAGCCCATCGAGGTCCATCTCGTCATCACCCTTGTTGGGTAGCTTCTCGAGGCAGAAGTCGTGGGCGATATTGGCGGCGTAGTTCATGACCATCGCCTCACTATCGTCTCCGCCGATCACCTTTTTGCGGATGCCATAGACGGCGTCGCGCTGTTGGCTCATGACCTCGTCGTACTCGAGTATGTTCTTACGGATGCCGAAGTTGCGTCCTTCGACTTTGGATTGAGCATTGCTGACTGCCTTGCTGAGCCAGGGGTGTTCGAGAGGAACCCCGTCTTCCATGCCGAGACGTTCCATCATCCCCTTCATGCGGTCGCTACCGAAGATGCGAAGCAGGTCGTCTTCCAGGGAGAGGTAGAACCGGGTAGAGCCGGGATCCCCCTGCCGGCCTGCGCGGCCTCGGAGCTGGTTGTCGATGCGCCGGGACTCGTGGCGTTCGGTGCCGAGCACGTGCAGCCCCCCAAGGTCGAGCACTCGCTGCTTGTCGGCAGCGCAGCGATCGACGTACTTGGCGGTCGATTCGTTGAGTCGGCGTTGGTATTCCTCTTCGGTCTCCACTTCGGCGTTCATGGGTCCGACGTCAACGAGTGCAAGCGCCTCTGGGTTGCCTCCAAGAAGGATGTCCGTGCCACGGCCGGCCATGTTGGTGGAGATGGTCACTGCGCCCGGTCGTCCCGCCTGGGCGATGACCTCGGCCTCGCTCTTGTGGTGCTTGGCGTTGAGGACGTTGTGCGGGATAGCCGCCTGACTGAGGAGCCTATGCAGTAGCTCGGACTTCTCGACTGAGGCCGTGCCCACCAGGATCGGCCTTCCCAGCTCGTGCAGTTGGCGGATTTCATCGATGACTGCCTCGAACTTTTCGGGCTCCGTCTTGTAGATGACGTCGTCTCGATCGTCCCGGGCGATCGGCTTGTTCGTTGGGATCACCGTCACCGAACTCTCGTAGATCTTCTCGAACTCGGCGGCTTCGGTATCTGCCGTGCCGGTCATGCCGCCCAGCTTTTCGTACTTGAGGAAGTACTTCTGGTAGGTGATCGTCGCGAGAGTCTCGTTTTCCTTTTCGATCTTGAGCTGCTCTTTGGCCTCTACTGCCTGGTGCAGGCCATCGCTCCAGCGCCGTCCAGCCATGAGTCGTCCGGTGAAGGGGTCGACGATGATCACCTGATTGTCACGCACCACGTAGTCGCGGTCTCGCTTGTACAGCGTGTGGGCCCGCAGTGCCTGGTTGATCATGTGCAGGGTTTCGATGTTCTCGGGCAGGAAGAGGTTGCTCACTGACATGCGCTGTTCGACGCGATCGATGCCCTGGTCTGTCAGGCTGACCGCGCGATTTTCTTCGTCGAGGATGAAGTCGATCTCCTGACGCAACCCGGGAACCACCTTGTCCGTCTCGTAGTAGCGTTCGGGTTCTCGGTCTGCGGGACCTGAGATGATGAGGGGCGTTCTAGCTTCGTCGATGAGAATGGAGTCCACCTCGTCGACGATGGCAAAGTTGTGCTCTCGCTGGACCATGTGCTCGACAGAGAGCTTCATGTTGTCGCGCAGAAAGTCGAAGCCGAATTCGTTGTTGGTGCCGTAGGTGATGTCGCAGGCGTATGCCTTGCGGCGCTGCTCATTGCTGAGGCCGTGAACGATCGTGCCGACATCCATGCCCAGAAAGTTATAGATCTGCCCCATCCACTCGGCGTCGCGGGAGGCCAGGTAGTCGTTAACGGTGACCAGGTGGACTCCCTTGCCGCTTAGAGCGTTGAGGTAGACGGGCAAGGTGGCCGAGAGGGTCTTGCCTTCACCGGTGCGCATCTCGGCGATGTTGCCCTCGTGAAGGATCATGCCGCCGATGAGTTGGACCGGAAAGTGGCGCATGTTGAGGATGCGGCGTCCACTCTCGCGAACAACAGCGAAGGCGTCGGGGAGGAGTTCGTCCAACTCAGCGCCGTTGTCGAGCTTCTCACGGAAGAGGCCGGTCATGGCCTGGAGTTGTTGGTCGCTGGCGTCTTGATAGCTGGACTCAAGCGCATCGATGTGCGCGGCCATCGGCTGAAGCTTCTTGATTGTACGATCGTGCTTGGTACCGAAGACCTTCTTGACGATTGATTTAAGGGCCATGCGTTCGTTCCCGTTGATTCGGCTACCGGGCAAAGTGCGTTGTGGCTACCCCCCAGCGCAAAGCTAGATACCATAGTCGCAAGCGAATGTAGGGGTGCGAAGCAACACGTCAAGGGGTGTTGTGCATGTGAGGGCGCGCGTCTTCCCTTTACCGCGTAACCTCCTAGTTGCTAGTTTGCTTGCCGCAGCCTTGTAACAGCACTTCCTTCGACTTGTCTGTGGTGGGTTTGCTGGTCAGCCGAACTGACGGGAGTCCGTGGATGAATGCTGTAGCTTCCTTTCGTGTCCTCTTCTCTGCAGGGTTTGTGGCCCTCGCTCTGCTCAGCCTCATCGCGAGACCCGCGTCAGCGACCAGCGCTCTCTACCTCAGCGACGTCGAGCAGGCCGCGGAGAGTACGGCTGTAGTAATTGCCATGGTGGGTGAAGTACGTCAGGCGGTGCACCCCGAGTGGAATCGTCCGCTGACGCTGACCTCGGTCGAGGTGGAAGAGGTTCTCGTTGGCGCAGCCCCAGCGCGCTTGGCCATCGAGCAACTTGGCGGGGTCCTTGACGGAAAAGTTCACTACATTCCGGGTGATGCGGTTCTCAAGCGTGGTGAGCGCTGTGTGCTGTTCTTGCGCAATGTGGATGGTGGTTGGTTTCTGACGG
>CAZEIY010000108.1:0-7763 GCA_964512375.1 uncultured Rickettsiales bacterium
GTGAGCTAGAAGACCTCGAGGCCCGCCGAGGCCCCTGACAGCAATTCATCGGCTACTTCTCGAGGCTGGGCCTTTAGCTCAGTTCTCGAGAGTAGCCATGAGCCTGCAGTAGCTCTGATAGCGACTGTCCGCGAGTTCGCCGCTCTCCACGGCGAGGCTGACCGCACAGTCCCCCTCCTCAAGATGCAAACAGTCCCGGTAGGGACACTGCTCTGCGAATCTCGCGAATTCAGGGAAGTGGACAGGAACGTCCTCTCTACAGAGATCCACGAGGCCTATGGAGCGCACGCCCGGCGTGTCTACAACCCGACCACCACCGGGTAGGTCCAACAAGCGCGCTATCGAGGTCTTGTGACGCCCTCGAATACGTCCTCCCGTCCGGGACATCTCTCCAGCTTCCGGGGCCCCCTCCAGCCCTAGAGCCAGACAGAGGCTCGACTTACCCACCCCAGAGTGCCCGGCGAATACCGAGATTCGTCCTGCTAGAACCTCTCGGAGTTCACCCAGCCCGACTCCAGAGTTGGCTGAAGTAGCCACGATGGTCACGCCCAGATCGCGGTACGGCTGGAGCACCTCCCAACCCGGGTCATCAGCAGGACTATTGTCCAGCTTCGTAAGCACGATCATCGCGTCGATGCCCAGAACGGAGGCGAGCACAAGGTACCGGTCGAGGGCACCTGTGCGTAGTGGTGGCTCTCGGAGGGCGGTAGTGATCGCCATCAAATCGACGTTGGCGGCAATCACGTGTCCCGTCCGGTCATCCTCGCCACGGCGACGCCGCAGTTCGTTCCGTCGCGGCGCTCGTCCCTGGATGATGCGCTCTGCGTCGGTGGCACCACGTTCAGTCCACACGAGGTCTCCTGCGCAAACCCCCTGGAGCTTGTGGACCTTCGGTGTGAGCATGCATAACGAGCGTGAGCCATCGATAAATTCGGTCTCCGCATGGCTACCAAACTGACATACGACCCGCCCGTCGGGCTCAGTGCCCTCAAAACGAGCAAGGAGGCGCTCCAATTGCACCTCCTGGTGCTGCTGCCGATCCTCGCTGCTGCGCGCCGCCTTGGACTCTGAGGTCGACTCTCGGCGCCGTCCTCGCCCAGCTATTCGCCCGCCACTCTTCGCCTTCCTGCCCATCAGCAGGCCCATTTCGAGAGATCGCAGCTATCCTCCCAGAGCACTGAGTGCCTGTCTGAGCTGCTGGAACCACCGGGACGAGGAATCCACATTGGGCGATCTTACCCTGTGAGCATCCGCAACCTCGTCTTCCTATGCGTTCAGAACTCAGCTCGCAGCCAGATGGCAGAAGCCATCGCGAGGTCTCTAGCGCCACCTACCCTGCATTGCTGGAGCGCCGGCTCTGAGCCGTTCCAGGTTCGGCCGCAGGTACCCATGGTGCTCGGCGAACTCGGAATCAACAGCGATGATCTGTTCTCAAAAGGCCTGGATGCGATACCACTCGACGAGTCGACGCTCGTAGTGACGCTCTGCGCCGAACAGATCTGCCCTGCGACTCCCGGGATGCGAGTGCTCCATTGGCCCATCGACGACCCGGCAACTGAATCGGAGAGTGAAGAAGCTGACCACCTGGAACGTTTTCGAGAGGCTCGTGATGAGATCAAGACCCGACTTCAGGATCTGCTCACCAACATCTAAGCAAACCTGCGCAGCGTGACGAACTTCTATTCGCTACCCGGCTGTTCGGGTGGTGCCTGTTCCTGTGGCTCATCGTTTGCCGGCTGCTGTGCCTCATCAGTAGCGGACTGAGTGGTGGACTCAGCCGATGGCTGCTCCGTCAATTCTTCATGATGCACGCTGTGCAGACGAGCAACGGACAACACGACGAAAAGCACCAGAAGAAAGGCTACAAGCCCAGCCGAAGACAAGAGGCGTGGCTCTTCTTCCTCCTCAAAGTCGTCCTCTTCCGGACCCTGCACCGGCACCCGCCTCGTGATGTCCTGGTCAGAGATCTTCTTCATCGAGTTCGTCACCGTGTCCCGGGACTGAGTCGCCACGAGGCCGGCTGGAACCTCCCAGAGCACTGCTGTCAGATTGTCAGGCGCCTCGCCATCAAGGATGGCCCGCTTGAGGTTCGCGGCTCGGTCAACCACGGACAGATCTCCCGATCGCATTGCCGGAAGGAGTACTTCACGGCCTCCGTTGTGACCGAAAGCTCCGTCGGACGCGATGAGCACGGACTGTCCTGGATGCAACTGAAGCGGCCCATGTATCTCGGGCTCTTGCTCAACTCCACCGCCAAGTACCTGAGTGAGCCGAGCACCCTCGGCCACTTTCATGGCCTGTGACACCGCCAGGCCGCGATCGATGAGGCCGTTGGCGATGTTGTGATCACGAGTCAACTGGGAGACCATGCCCTCGGGTTCGCGACTGTAGACGCGCGAATCACCGACGTGGAAGCGCCACGCGCAGAGGCTGGACGTCTCTATCAGCAAGCCGACCACAGTAGATGCAGGCGGGCGACTCTCTCCCTCTGCGAGACCAAGCACTCGCTCGTGCGCCTCTGAAATCGTCGCAACCAACCACTCAACCATCCCCACTGTAGGCGGTGAGCCTGCGGAAGACGCTGACTCCGAGAAGGTGAGAACCACCTGTTCGGCTGCCTGATCGCCACGCTCGTGGCCGCCAGCACCATCGGCAACCATCAGCATGAGATGCGAGCCGCTCCACAATTCACGAACAAACAGCCGATCTTCGTTCCGTTCGCGAAGGTGACCGACGTCGGTGATCCAGGCCGCCACACCCAGCACACCGAGATCCAGGTGCCCATCCTTGAGGAGCTCGGGTTCAATCACCCCGGAAGCATCACCACGAGTTGGTTGGGAACCGCTTGTCATAATTGCGAGTCTGCTGGTGTCACGATGGGAGTATAGCGGGCATTGCTGGTAGCAAGCACTGTAAGGAACTGAAGGGAGACCTAGTGCCCCTGCAAAGTGACCTGTCGGACGGAGCGGACGGCGTCTGAGCGTCCAGTGATTCGGCACGCCTCTTCGATCATGCCAGCGACCTCCGAATCAGTGAGTGCACGACTAAGTACCGAGAGGTCATAGGCCAACCCGTAACGAGGGAAGTCACGGTGACTGGACTGGAGGTTGTCGACGCCAGCCGCAAAGATGGCGTCATCAACGGCCTTTTTCGTGCCGCGGGCATCTGCGTGAAGCACTGAGAGGACATAAGCGGCCTCGGCGCTGCTGGCCACGTCTATGCGACGCCTCGGCGCATAGACGCAGTCCTCAACCGTGGCTGAATTACTCAGAAGAGAAGCGGTACGGAGCATCTTCTGGCCAATGCGAGGTTGGGCCTCACGGGTTGCCGCGCCAATGTGCGGCGTGCACTGCACACGCGGCTCATCGGCGAAAGGATTTTGCCACCGCTTCTGGCCCGCATGGGGTTCATCGGGAAACACGTCGATGAAGGCCTGCCGAATCGCACCTGCATCCACAGCAGCGCGCAAATCAGAAGGATCCACGAGGAATCCTCGCGACAGGTTGATGAACAAGCGCGGCGAATCACTTCCGCGCATCTTCCCAAGTTCGAGGAGCATCTTGCGCGTCACAAGTCCACGATTGAGACGTCCACGTACGTCTTCGGCGCTGAGGTGCAGGGTAACGACGTCGGAGTGGGCAAAGAGAGCACTGGGGCTGTCCATGAACTGCCAGTCCATCGCCTCACCGACACCAATTGCGATCTCGTCGGTGTCGAAAAAGAGCACCTTCATGCCCAGGGACTCAGCCATCCGGGCGACCAGCTTGCCGATACTGCCCAGGCCAAAGATCCCAATCGTTCGTCCCTTGACCTCGAAGCGACCGATGTTTGATTTCTCCCAGCGCCCCGACCGCATCTCGGTCCAGGCCTCAGGGATGCGGCGCGCGCCAACAAGAAGTTGGCCGATGACCAACTCGGCAACAGAGCGACCATTCGAGCGCGGGTCGTTCTGCACCAGCACTCCCCGATCCGCAGCAGCCTGCTTGTCCACCGAGTCATCACCGATGCAACAGAGCATCACGCCAAAGAGGTCAGGGGCCCGATCGAGAACTTCGGCATCGATCTCGAGCCGCGAGCGTTTGAACAGAAGGTGAGGGCGATGCCTCTCGAGAAGCTCGAACAACTGTGCGCGATCGGGAGTCGACTCGACGCGCACTACCTCGATGCCGGCTGCTACCAGCCCCGCATCCAGCACCGGATCAGGATTCTCGAGAATGATGGCGCGGGTAAATGGGCCACGAAGGATTCTGGTATTTGCCATGGGCCCGCAAGATACGTGAGTGACGGTGTGCTATCTACCCGCCATGCACACTCAGCCACCAATCGTTGTCTTAACCGGTGCCAGTTCGGGCATCGGCGCCGCCCTGGCCGTTGAACTGGCTCGCAGCCGTTCTGCAAAGATTGCGCTGCTCGCGCGCCGCGAAGACTTGCTTGAGGAGGTCGCGGAGCGGGTACGTGAAGCGGGTGGAGAGGCGCTGTGCTGCCCATGCGATGTCGTAGACGAAGAAGCTGTTGCTGCGGTCATCGAGCGTGTTCGCAGCGAGTTCGGCCCCATCAACCTGGCCATCGCGAACGCCGGAATTGGCCTCTCGATGGGAGTGAAAGATCTCTCGTTCACCACCATCAAGAAAGTTATGGATGTGAACTACCTGGGAGCGGCAACCATCCTGGCGGCTGTTGTTCCCGATATGCTCGAGCGAAAAAGTGGGCACGTGGCGGTCGTGTCGTCGATCGCAGGATATCGGGGCTTGCGGCGCTCAGGACCCTACTGTGCGAGCAAGGCAGCGGTCACGACCCTACTTGAGTCCCTCCGGCTGGAGCTTGCTCCGCGAGGAGTAGCTGTCACCGCGATCCATCCAGGGTTCATCAAGACGCCGATGACTGACAAGAACAACTTTCCGATGCCCTTCATGGTGCCGGTGTCCCGGGCCGCACAGATCATCGCTCGAGGACTCTTGCGTAGAAAGCGCGAGATCAACTTCCCGTGGCAGATGGTGTTCGCTGTGAAACTGCTGGCCTTGTTGCCCGGCTGGCTCTTCGACCGAATGATGTCGCGCGCTCCCAGCTAGGATTGCTCAGCCGGCACTGTGCTCCGCGCCGGCATCCGACGAGTGACCCGCGACCGCCTTGCTGGCAAGGCGCTCCAGGCACTGGTCGACGTTCCGGCGCCAGCGTCGCTGTCCAGCAGGACCAGCCGGTGCTTCTCCATCAAGCCAGGTCAGAGAGAGAGTCACGCGAGTGGTCCCAGGACCACCCTCCAGAGCGAGCTCATAGCTCAATCGTCGGGCCGGAACGTCGCCGGCTCGTGGCACATAAGCTGCCTCGATAACGACGCGCTCCTCATCTGAACACACAACCTGCGTACGGAGCTTGTCGCCGTCCCGAACGATCAACTGGCGCGTGCCGTTGGGAAGATCACGGCTGTGTGTCGCCGAGCTCACCTGATCTGGCGCCCAGAGCCATGACATCACGGAGTCGATCTGAACGGCAAGTCCCTGAACATGTGGACGCGGGGCACGGATTTCCAGAGACGAACTGACCAGGGGGGACTCGCTCAAGACAACTCCTTGGTTGAGAGGGCGAGCACAGCCTGCCCCCTCCACAAGAACCGGTCAAGACGCAGGGCCCCTTGCGCAGCACAGGGCCGGGCGACAGCAGGGCTGGTCTTTCACCTGCGCGCCCCAGCACCTATATTGGCGCGCAGATGACAAACGCACTGCCCATATTGTCGACGGTGAGCGCGACACACGCTGATCCCAGCGTCGTGATCTCACCTCCAGAGCGCTGGCAGCAAGGCCTGGAACGCTTACGTGCGATCTTCGCGAAGCAGCAGCCCTGGATTGTGGCCTTCTCGGGCGGTATCGACTCCACCTTCGTGCTCAAGGTCGCGGTCGAGGAGCGCGGCAAGGACGTGCTCGCTCTGACAGCCGTCTCACCGACCCTGCCCGACGAGGAGCGTGAAGAGTGCGTCGAGCTGGCACGACTGATGGGCGCACGCCACCTGCTGATCGATAGCCACGAGATGAACCGAAGCGACTTCGTCAGCAACCCAACGAACCGATGCTACTTCTGCAAGGACGAGCTCTATTCCATTGCCAGGCAGCAGGCAAAACGCTTGGGGGTCGCACAGATCGCCGACGGCGTTAACGTTGACGACCTGGGTGATCACAGACCAGGATTGATTGCAGCGAAAGAACACTCCGTAATCCACCCGCTGGTTCTTGCGGGTATGAACAAGGCTGACGTCCGCGGGGCGGCCCTGGCCCTGGGAATGACCACGTGGAGTAAGCCTGCCTTCGCCTGCCTATCATCACGATTTCCCTACGGAACCCAGATAACAGGGGAGCGACTGCTCATGGTCAGCACCGTTGAGAATCTTCTCAAGAAACTCGAGTTTCGGCAGTACCGCGTTCGCTACCACGGGGACATGTGTCGAATCGAGGTCCGCCCCGAAGACCTTCCCCGTCTCGTCACTGAGCCGATCCGACAGCAGGTGATCCTGTGCTGTCAGGACGCAGGGTTCCAGTACGTGACGCTGGACCTGCAGGGGTATCGCACCGGCTCGCTTAATGAGGTGCTGGACTCCTGAGTCTCAGCACTTCTTCCCCACCCAAGAACGTGCCCACCTCCCCCGCCGCCACATCGCCCTCGCGCCAGACAATATGGCGCGAGGTTCTGGTCCTGTATCTCGCCTCAGCCATCGTGATACGCATCATCAAGGCGGTCGTAGATGGAGGCGGCCTGTCTGGTGACTGGCTGGTGCTGGTAGCCCTCGTCTTCCTCTACACGCCGGTAATCGCTGAGCACTGGAACAACTTCATTGTCGATGCTGACATCCTCTTTCCGGAGCGCGGGCGCTGGACACTCCCCCTGAGAAGAAAGGGCAAAGAGCCGCTCAGCTTCGCGATCCCAGACCTTGTCCCCGCGCTTCGCTGGCTGGCGCTCCTGGTGGTGCTGATCTACCCCGTCTTCATTCTCGGATACCACCACTGCCAGAGCTGGGCGTTCCACTGGTTCTCCAGCGAGGTCCTGTCGCTCAGTCCACCCTACCCCCGGTTCAGCCCCGGGCACGGCCCCCCCGACGACCTGTGGCTCCAGATCCTCTACCAGCTGCTGTGTGTGGGCTACGCTGAGGAATTCTTCTACCGCGGCTATATGCAGACCCGGCTCAACGACCTGTTCAGGCCGGATCGTTTCCAGTTCCTGGGTGCACGATTTGGCTGGAGCCTGCCCATCACGGCCGTGCTCTTCACCCTCGGGCACTCAATCGTCACCTTGCAGTGGTGGCAGCCCTTCATCATCTTTCCGGCGCTCGTTTTTGGCTGGCTGCGAGCGCGCACCGGCAACATCCTCGCCGGTGCTCTGTTCCACGCCTGGGCGAACTCAGTGATGATCGTTCTCGATCACATCTACGGCATCAGCAGCTGAGAGAACGGCAGGGCCCTTACTCCTGCCCCGGCTCCTCGACGTCAAGGCGATAGTCGACCATGGAATCACCATCAAACAGGTACCAGCCGATGAAGTGGCGACCTGCCAACATGTGCGGCATCCAAAAGCGATCGTCCTCCCACATCTCGTCATAGGGAAGCTCAGCTCGCGAAACCCACATCGGGATCGCCTCATCGGTCTCGATAGGTTCGCCAGAGAAGCTCGTGCTCGCAAAGACGTGCACATGCAGGGAGTAGCCGTCAGTGAACTGAAAGTGATGCTCGCCACACTCGACCGGAGAGTCCGCACGCAGTCCAACCTCTTCATGGAGCTCT
>CAZEIY010000108.1:7773-10424 GCA_964512375.1 uncultured Rickettsiales bacterium
AGCAGGCGTTGATTGAGTTTACTGAAGCGGCCAGCACACTCCACTGGAGTCTCGCCTGGCTCTATTCTGCCACCGGGGCCATTGATCTTACCGGCCCCGAGGCCGCGCTTCTTGCGGATCAGCAAGATGCGATCACCGTCGAGCACGAACAGGAGCGTCGCTCGATCCCTCGGTTGCCAACGGGTCCAGTCGACATCACGGTAGGACGAAAAGTTCGAGTGTGTAGGCTCTGGATGTGGCGCGTTCCCAGACATCGAGCGAATCTACGCTGGGATGAAGACATTGGGTAGTATTCCCCTCACCATGAGGTCTCTTGAGCCATTCCTGTGGATTCCTACCACCGTACTCGCGGCGCTGACTCTGCTCTGGCCTCTGTGGTCGCTCGCCCAGGAGCCAGCAAGCGCATCCGTAGGTGTACTCGTCGATCGAATCGTGGCCACTGTCTCAGACACCCCCATTTCGGCATCGGAAGTCGCCTTCGAGGACGCCGTACGAGAGCGAATCCTCACCTCGGGGAACAAGCAAGCCTTCGGACGTCTCCTCACCGAGCCCGGTGAGGCTCTAGAGGCCACAATCTTCCGCGCCATCCTCCTTCAGCAACCAGGGACCGCAGAGATCGAACTGAAGGACCGCGCTCTTGCCGAAGAGCGAGCACGTATCTTCGAGACAAGCTTCGAGAGCACCGAGCCGTACAACGGCTTCCTCCGCCGTTGGGGCATTGGCCACGAGGATCTGGTCCGCTTCTTCCACACCTATGCGCGGCTCGATACGATGATCGAGCTCAGCGTCGATCCGAAGGTCAGTGATGAAGAAGAGCGGTCCTACTACCAACGAAACAAGGACCAGGTGTTTGGCGGTAAGGAATTCGTCGAGGTATCCGACATGGTCTCTCGCCAGGTCTACCTGCTGAAGTTCGAGGTCGAGTACAACGCATGGCGCTCGAGGCTGCGAGCACGGGCGAGCAAGCGATATATCGGTCGCTGATATCTGCCCTGGACAAATGCTTGACTTGCTTGATATACCGTTGACAATTGCGCAACATTCAATGGACTTCCTCCCTATTTCCTTGACTTAGTGTCGCGTGAATGACAAAAGCCGGCTCGCCTGGTTTCAGGCTCCTAGGAGGACCCATGAAATTTTTCCAACGCACTTTTCTCTGCGCTGCCGTTGTTTCTGCCGTCGGTCTGTTCGGCTGTAGCAACCAGACAATCAGCACCAGCAACTCGGCTCCTCAGGCGACCATCACCTCGCCGGCCGCCGATGCCCAACTCGAAGACAACACGGTGATCTTCGCGGGCACAGTCCGAGACTCAGAAGACTCCTCCGATGCCCTTGAGGTGCGCTGGTACGACAACGCGGCACCAGAAACCCCGATGTGCGAGGGCACCGCCGATAGCACCGGCTACACCACCTGCCCCGCGCAAAACCTTGCCGCCGGTAGTCACCTCATCACACTCCAGGTCACTGACAGCAAGGGAGCTACCGACGAAGCCAGCATCGAGATCGTCGTGCTCGTGGAGCTCGATCCTCCCACCGTCACCATCACCGCGCCGCTCTCGGGCTTCACCTACTACGAGTCAGACATTGTCACCTTCTCGGGCCACGTGGCGAGCGCCGACGGTAGCGAGCTGGGACTGAGCGTCATCTGGAACTCAGACATCCAGGGTGATCTCTTCGCCGGTTCGGCGGACAGCGCCGGAGCGACATCCTTTGAGCTGCCTCTCGACGACGGCACCCACATCATCACGCTGCGCGCCATCGACTCCGAGGGAGCCCAGGGCTCGGCCAGCACCGCCATCACGGTCAGCCCCTATCCTCCCGGTCAGCTCGACCTGGACCTGGACGGCTTCTGTCCCGACGGCATCGACCAGAACAACGATGGCCACTGCATCGGCGACGAGATCACCGGGATCAACACGCAAGACTGTGACGACTTCGCAGCCGGCACCTACCCGGGCGCGACCGAGGTCTGCGACGGCGAAGACAACGACTGCGACGGCACCGTGCCCCAGGATGAGATCGACGCCGACAATGACGGCCAGGCCACCTGCGAGGGCGACTGCGACGATGCCGACCAGAACAACTACCAGAACAACACTGAGATCTGTGACGGCGCTGACAACGACTGCAACACCCTGGCGGACATGGACGCGGCCGGCGAGGTGGATGTCGATGGCGACACCTACCTCAGCTGCAATGACTGCAATGACAATGACTACGACGTAAACCCGTCCGTCGCCGAGGTCTGCGGCGATAACATCGACAACGACTGCGACGGCCTGAGCGACAGCGGCCTCGACCTCGATGGTGACGGCTCGCCCGGCCTGCCCTGCGGTGATGACTGCGACGATGCCAACCCGATCATCTTTCCGCTGGCTATAGACAACTGCACCGACCACCTTGACAACGACTGCGATGGCAACGTCAACGACGATGAGGCCGACGGGTATGAATCCTGGGAGACTGGGCTCACCAGTGCGGGGTACGAACTCAGCGGCCAGGGGCCCGGTCTATCCTTTACGCCCAGTTCCTGCTCGTTCGACACGGGTCTTGGCTTCGATGTCTATGTACAGCCTGGGGTCGGCTCAGTCAGCGGCAATTTCTCCAGTGCCGTTGACATCGATATATACGAGTTCGACACCGGCCTCACC
>CAZEIY010000108.1:10434-11034 GCA_964512375.1 uncultured Rickettsiales bacterium
CGCAATCACCAGCGGCGGGGCGACTGCTCCCACTGGCTGCGATCAAGGCATAATCTCGTGGAACTCGACCCACCCCATCGATGTTGCCCTATGGGTTGATGGTTCGGAAGAAGCAAGCAGTGTCGGCCTCGCTAACGGGTCGTTGCCCTTCACCCTCGGTGTCAGCCAGATCGTCGGGGTCGACTATCGAATCATCGTGGAGCAGACTGGAACCTGGTTGCCCACTGTGGGTGGCGAGTGCGAACCCGACTACACGATCAACTTCGAGATCCCCTGAGCGGGGATCTGGTCTCTGACCAGTCGTAGCTCTGAGCCGGCATCAAGCTCGGGTCACTGCTTCGGCTACTCGCCCATAGCGTCCAGCTCGGCGTCGAGATCGCTGCCGCGCTCGCGAGAGAGTTGAGCTTCCTTAGCGCCAACAACGCCGGATGTAGGCGTCGCCTTGTGGTCGCGCACCTTCTCTTTGTACCTGCGGGCCTGACTGGCCAGCTTATCCACCATCAGGTCGATGGCTGCGTACATGTCATCCTCAGAACTCTCGCTACCGGTGAATGCCCTGCTGCTCGCCCTGATGTTCGCCTCGGCGACATTCAGAAAGCC
>CAZEIY010000109.1:0-3415 GCA_964512375.1 uncultured Rickettsiales bacterium
CCAGGGGGGTGCACTGCATCTCCTTGGGCAGGTAGATGTTGGAGTCGATCTTGCGCTCAGTCCCTCTCTCTACCTCACGCCCCATGCAGGTCTTGTTGGTGGATCGCTGGGCGAGTTGCTGTTCTCGTGTCTGGCTGAACAGAAGCAGAGTGCGGTGGTCTTCGGGGGAGAGTGCCGCCTCAGTGCCGTGGCGCTGGGTGGGCAACTGGGGGCGGACCTCTGGTTGGTGCCTGCGGGTACTGGCGGGCGGCTGGTGTTTCGGGCGGGCCTCTGGGCCGAAGTCCTGGGTGGCAGGGTGCTTGCTGGAGTCGGACAGGAACTTGCAGGAGGCCTCGATACGCAGATCGTTCGGGTCGACTCAAATCAGTTCACCTGGATTCGTGCCGGCCTGAACGTCGGCCCATCGATCCGTTTCTAGGACGGTACACCGTGCTCAGATCCTTGATTCGAGCCGGCCTCTTGTCTGCGCTGTTCCTGGTCTGCCTGTGTGACCTGAGTCTCGCCTCCAGTTCGTCCCTGGAGCCCAGTTCCTACGAACACCATCTCGCTCAAGGTCGGTATTTCTTCGAGCAGGGGCTGAAGGTCCAGGCCCTGACTGAATTCGAGGCAGCATCCCAGATGCCTGAGGCGAAGAAGAGTGCGGAACTTCAGTTCCTCCTGGCCCATAGCTATTACGACCTGGATCGGGTGGGTGAGGCGATGTCGGCGGTCCGAAAGGCGCATAGCCTCGCCTCTAAGGGAGACACCTCCTACGAGGCAATGGGTGAACTGCTCACGTTTCTCGAGAGCACTTTTACGCGGGTCACTGTTGTTGGAGCTGGCGAAGAAGCTCGGCTACCCGAGCCGGTTGCACCCTTGCTCGATCCACGCTTGAAGAGGATTTTTGAGCAGACGATCGACTTTCTGAAGGCCCCGGTCCATGAGGGGGTCGTCGAGGTATTCCTTCCCGTGGGGGCCTACCGACTGGGGGGGCATATTGTTGAGCTGCGCCCTCACCACAAGAGGAGACTCGATCTTCGACGATCGACTGGGGCCAGGTCTCTCGCTGGTGTGTACGGCGAGGGACACAGCAGTGGGCCTCCGGACGGACTGGGGTCGCTGATGGTGCAGGTAGGCGTAGCTGGGCTCTACCTGCAGGGTGAGGCTGGCGCATGGGGCAGATTTCTGGTCGGGTGGATGTGCAGATTCGCCAAGGACCGCTTAGCTCTCCGCTTTGCTGGGAGCTTTGGTACGCGTCCTATCGAACGCCTCCAGGGCGAGTCAAACGCGAGTACGCCCTTAGGGCTTGCTGCGGGCATTCAATTAGCGGCAGGACCGGTGCTCCGGCCGGGAGCTCGGCTAGTTATCACTCCCTGGTTTGCCTGGAATCTGAGTTATGGGCACCCCATGGGCATCTCCCTCCCGTCCAGCTACCAGGGTCCCATCCACTACCTGGTGCACGGACCTGACATCGAGGTGCTGTTCGGGTTTCCTCCCAAGAAAGCGGTATCCTCCCGAGGCGTGCCTGTGGAGCCAGTTGTTGGTTTGCGGATATTCCTTCGGGAGCATCGTCCACTAGGTCTTGAGGAACAGGATGACTCGCTACCCCATCTCACAGCTGGAGCGGGTGTAGAGTTTGGCCTGAGGGTTGGCGGATGATGTGGCAGCAATTCCCAGTAGTGGTATCGATCGTGTCGGTTTCCCTGGTTCTGGGCGCCTGTCAGGGCACCGCCACCTTCTTTGCGGATAATGAGGTCGATGTCGACGGCGACGGAGTGCTCCCCAGTGAGGGTGACTGTGACGATCGCATACCGACTATCCATACCGGACACACTGAGTACTGCGACGGGCTGGACAACGACTGTGATGGTCTCGTGGATGGACTGGACGACGACCTCGGTGATCGAGACGGGGATGGCTCTGACGCGTGCAATGACTGCGACGACCTGGACCCACGAAGATCACCACTTACCGAAGAGGTCTGTGATGGTCTCGACAATGACTGCGACGGCCTCCTCCTTGAGGGCGAGGTAGATGCTGATCTGGACGGTGTCGCTTCATGCGCCGGGGACTGTGACGACAGTGACGCGCTGGTGGGCCCCGGGTTTGCTGAGATCTGTGATGGCGTCGACAGTGACTGCGATGGCCTCGCTGAGGCAGACGACCCCGATGTCATCGATCGGGACGGCGATGGAGTCCGCGCTTGCGATGACTGTGATGATGAGGCTCCTACCACGTACCCTGGGGCCCCCGAGCTCTGCGATGGCCACGACAATTCCTGTGTGGGCGAGATCGCGATAGATGAGCGTGACCAGGATGTTGACGGCTTCAGGATCTGTGAAGGTGACTGCAATGACCTCAGCACCTTGACCTATCCTGGCGCCGTTGAACTCTGCAATGGCCTCGACGACTCCTGCGCAGGACAATTGGGCGCCGCCGAGGCAGACATCGATGGCGATGGGCAGAGCCTCTGCGAGGGGGACTGTGACGATGGTGAGGCGACGGTCCATGTCGGAGCCAGTGAGCAATGTAACGGCGTCGACGACGACTGCGCGGGCGGAGCCGAACCGGAAGAAGTGGACAGCGATGGGGATGGTCAGCGCTTGTGCGAAGGGGACTGCGATGATGACGCGCCGCTCGTTTTCCTTGGGGCTGTTGAGTCGTGTAACGGAATCGATGACGACTGTGTTGATGGCGTCCCTATGGGCGAGACAGACTCCGATAGTGACGGCTTGCGGCTCTGTGATGGCGACTGCGATGATGATGACGCGACCGTTCATGTTGGGGCCCCGGAACTATGCAACGGCATTGATGATGACTGCGATGGCGCTGTCCCAGTAGATGAGAGCGATGCCGATACCGATGGTCATCGCATTTGTAGTGGAGACTGCGACGACTCTTCCGCGACGACTTATCCTGCTGCCGAGGAGCAGTGCAACGGCATCGACGATGACTGCGCTGGCGGCGTACCTCCCGATGAGGCGGATGGTGACTCCGATGGTGTTAGCGACTGCAGCGGCGACTGCGATGACAGTGACCCACTGCGCTTTCCCGGCAACGCCGAGGTCTGTAACGGCATCGATGACGACTGTGATGATCTCAGTGATGGTCTCGACCCGGATGTGCCGAACGTTGATGGGGATAGCGCCAGCATCTGCACAGACTGTGACGACAACGACGCAGCTCGCGCTCCTGACCTTCCTGAGGTCTGCGGCGATCTATTCGACAATGATTGTGATGGTCTGGTGGACGAGCCCCTTGCCAGCGCAGTCCTGCAGGAACTGGCTACGGGTCGGAGCGACGGATCGCTCTCTCGTTGGACGGTCAATCCTCTGGGCGGCATCGGCTTGCCAACCCAGTATGGCTCTGCATTGGGCAGTGCCCCCGCGTTGGCTGTCGCTTCAGCAGATTTCGACGGGGACGGAGTCGTAGAGAT
>CAZEIY010000109.1:3425-11015 GCA_964512375.1 uncultured Rickettsiales bacterium
AGAGATCGTGCGGCAGTACCTCGCCGATGCCGATAGCGACGGCGCATTCTTGCCCGAAGACTGCGACGACAATGACGCGAGCATTTATCCCCAGGCGGGGGACACCTATGGCGATGGTGTCGATTCGGACTGTGACGGATTGGATTGCGAGGCAGACGCAGACGGCACAAACTACTTCCTGGTCTGCCCGCAGGCAACAACATGGAGCGACGCGCAGGCAACCTGTAACGCGGCCGGCTACGAGTTGGCCTCTATCCGCAATGACACGGAAAATGCCCTGGTCGAGGCCCTGGGCGATGGGCTGACAGTCCTAGAATTCTACTGGCTCGGCTTCAACGACATCGACTCCGAAGGTACCTGGCTCTGGTCAGACGGCTACAGCGGCAGCTACACCAAATGGACCCCAGGCGAACCAAACAATACAGGCGATGCGGACTGTGCATCGACCTACCACGGACTCTTGTGGGATGATCGCGGCTGCACAGATCCAAATGCAACGCAGGGTTTTGTGTGCGGAACTCGAGAACCCAGCCTGGCCCTGGGTGACGATGACGACAGCGCAGGCGATGATGATGACAGCGCAGGCGATGATGGTCCAGTGGACCGTCTGTCGGTTCTTTGTGACGGCAGCCTTGGCGAGTCTGGTCTTCCATGAATTGAGATCGTATATGAAGACCTCCTGATTGCCGCATCTGATCTTGATGCCGACAGTGACGTCGATCTTCTCAGCGTCCAGCTGGATGCAAGCAACCTTGGGGCCATCACGGCACACATTAACGATGGCACAGGCAGCTTCTCCTCCATCTCTGCTGGGGTCACGTTGGTGAGCCCGCTGACCAGCACTTATTGGAGCCTTGGTCGCACACCAGTCGATCACACCGGTGACGGCATTGCTGATCTGGTCGAGTGTGGTTGGACTCCTGGAGGCTATAGCCACTGCTTGATGCACCCCGGGCAGGGTGACGGTACTTTTGCCTCGGGGACAACCATTGCAGTCCTCCAGAGCCCCGTTCACTCCGTCGCTCAGGGTGACTTTGATGATGATGGCACCGGCGATCTACTCGTTGGAATGAGTGATGTGGGCGACCCAGGCCAACTCTACTTCCTGTCGGGATTGGGCAACGGCTCCTTCGCTCTTCCTTCCGATAGTCTCGACGTGAACACAGAGGTAGAGGACTCCCTGGTGGCTGTGGCCGGCCGGGGTCTCGTGGTGCCAATGAACATTGACCAAGACAACGATCTCGACCTCGTGGTCGTCTGGGATACCGGCGTCAACAGTTCGACTCGGTCCATCGCTACGGCCATTGGCAATGGCAGTGGAGGTTTTGCGCTTGGACCAGTGCTTTCGTTTACCTCTACCAGCCCCTATCCACAGAGTCGCGAGTGGATAGCTGTTCCTGTTCCCTGATGGTTGATTCTTCGCCCCTCACGGCCCTTGAAACGATGCTCGGCCATTCATTCTCAGATCGGCTCCTCCTGGAACGCGCGCTGAGTCATCGTTCCTGGGCAATGGACCAGGCCGTAGGGCCGGTCCGTCAGGACAATGAGCGCCTTGAGTTTCTGGGTGACGCGGTGCTTGATCTCGTTATCTCTGAGAAGCTCTATCTGACATCCTCCAGTGCGGAGGGGCGTCTGACCCGAGCCCGAGCGATGCTGGTTCGTCGAGAGACCCTGGCAAGACATGCACGCAGCTTGAAGCTTGGGTCGTTTCTCCGTCTGGGTAGAGGTGAACTCAATAGCGGGGGGGCGGACAAAGACTCCATTCTTGCTGATGCCCTGGAATCAGTGATCGCCGCCATCTATCTCGATGGTGGACTCGCTCCAGCAGCCGATTTTGTGGGAACCCTGTTCGCGGACGATCTAGCTCGACGCGCACAAGACGGTGACCTGCACGCACCGAGAGATCCACGCACGGAACTACAGGAGGCGCTGCAAGCGGCTGGTCGGGGTACTCCTAGCTATCGACTGGCGTCATCGAGTGGGCCTGACCACATGCCGACCTGGACCATGGAGGTCCTGGCGTCCGGCAGGGCACTGGCTGAAGGGCAGGGGAGTTCAAAGCAGGACGCGGCTCGCCAGGCAGCTACAGAAGCGCTCGCGAAGCTCGAGGAGGGCGGTTGAGGTGGGCCGACGTGTGCCGATAGCGCCAGTTGTGATTCCGCACCACTTCTGTTCTGCCGGCTGTCCCTATTGTGCCGAGCAGCAGGGAGTTCTCCGGGGTGGGTTTGAGTTGCCCACCGCCGAGGATGTTCGTGCCTGTGTACGACGAGTGTTGTCTCGGTCCACCCAGGCTGGAGGCGCGGATGCCGTCGAGCTGGCGTTCTTTGGCGGCGACCTGTGGCAGCTCCCGCGCGGCCCGAGGACCGAGATCCTCGATGCTGCCGAGGGCGAAGTCCGCGCGGGGCGGGTCGTGAGTATCCGACTCACGCTCTCTCCTCAAGCCGTTCTCAGAGCACCTCTTGCGGAGTTCCAGGCACGGGGTGTGCGGGCTGTCGAGTTGCCTGTACACAGCTTCAATCACGGCGTACTTCGCGCTCTGGGTGTGCGGCATAGTCCTAAGCTAGGCTTGGAGGCGGTGGGTCGGCTTCACAGGGCCAGAGTGCGAAGCATCGTGCACCTCACTCCAGGTCTGCCGCTTAGCTCACATCGCTCCGCTCTCGCCAGCACCGAGAGCCTCCTAAAGGCCAGACCAACTGGTGCGCGCATATTGCCAGCCCTCGCTCTTTCTGGAACGCGACTCGGGCATCTGTACGAGCGAGGCTCCTGGAAGCCCATGACGATCGGACATGCCACAGCGACCAGCAAGTATATCGTCCGCCGATTGAGAGAGCGTAAGGTCGAGATTGTACGGGTTGGACTGCAGCCAGGCTTCGATCTGGCAGAGTCGCCCGAGGTGCTGGCTGGCCCCTATCATCAGGATCTGCGACTGCTCGTCGAGTCTGAGATCATGCGTGAGCGTGCATGTGGCGTATTGACTTCAGTTTTCAGCTTCGGTACACGCGCCTTTAGTGTTGTGGTGCATCCGCAGGACGAGGGCAACCTACGGGGGCCCGAGAACTGCAATCTTCGCAGCCTGAAGAGTCAGTTTCGACTCGACCAGATCCATGTGCTCGTTCACGACGAGCAGCCGCGGGGAAGCCTGCGCTGTTTTCCTGGCGCGCTCAGTATTCGAGAAGTTCCTCGCTTGCCGGCAAGGCAACGCGCAAGAGCCTCTTGAGCCTACACACCAGTGCAGTGCCGCCGGGCGCTGATGTTTGAGACCTCAATGTCCTCCTCCTCGAGCAACAGTCATCGTAGTGGTTATGTCGCCATCGTCGGCCGGCCCAATGTGGGCAAGTCGACCCTGCTCAACCATGTCCTGGGCATCAAGTTGAGCATCGTCTCGTTCCGCCCACAGACCACCCGCAACAGGGTTATGGGTATCTACAATCGAGATGAACTGCAGGTGGTGTTCCTGGACACGCCGGGCATCCACGAGGCGCGTGGACTGCTCAACAAGCGAATGGTGGATCAGGCGCTGGGTGCGCTCAATGACGTTGATCTGATCCTGATGATGATTGATGCACGAAGTGAGGCCGATCCGAGCAGCGATGCCGTCATGCTTGAGAGGATACGGAGCAAAGGAGTGCCGCTCCTTCTCGCTATCAACAAGGTTGATCTGGTTGGCAAGGAAACGCTTCTTCCGGTCATCGAGGCATGGTCAGCTGCGGCATCACCACTGGCAATCGTCCCGATCTCAGCAGTCAAAGGCACCGGCGTAGAGGATCTCCTTGACGTGATTGCGGGCGAATTGCCTGAGGGGCCGGCCTACTTCCCCAAAGATCAGCTCTCCGATGTCAGCGAGCGGTTCGTCGTGTCCGAGCTGATTCGCGAGAAGCTGTTCATGCAACTGGATAAGGAACTGCCGTACTGCGTGGCTGTAGCGATAGAAGAGTGGGAAGCACCCCGCAAGGAGGGTGACGTAGTGCGCATCCTGGCGCGAATCTGGGTGGAGAGGGACAGCCAGAAGGCGATCGTGATCGGCAAGAAGGGTGCGCGGATTAAGGAAGTGGGGATCTCTGCCCGCAGGGACATCGAGCAGCTTCTGGACGCCCGGGTTTTTCTCAAGCTGAGTGTGGGAGTTAAGAAGGGCTGGACCCGGAAGAAGACGGTGGTCGAAGACCTCGGACACTTTGGTTCGGAAGGTGGAAAGTGAGCCGGCCCGTCGTCACCGTCGTAGGGCGCCCGAACGTCGGGAAGTCATCACTCTTCAATCGCGTCCTTGGTCGACGTAAGGCACTTGTACAGGACACCCCAGGGGTGACTCGGGATCGAAACTACGCCATCGCGGACCTGGGAGACCGCGAGGTGATTCTGTGTGACACAGGGGGCTTCGAGGAGACCGGAGTGGTCTCTACTCAGAGGATGGCTCGCCTGATTCGGGAGCAGGCCCTCGTAGCCATTGGGGAGTCCGATGTACTGGTCTTCGTGATGGACATCCGCGATGGTCTTACCGCCACCGATGAGGAAATCGCTACTCGCCTCAGGGCAGCCCCTCAGCCCGTATTCTATGTCCTCAATAAGGCAGACCATCCCAGTGTATCGGCCAGCAGTTACGAGTTCTATCGGCTCGGCGTGGACCACCTCTGGCTTGTCTCCGCAGCCCACGGTGTTGGCGTTGGCGAACTCATGGATGCCATCGAAGCAGCGCTTCCTGGTGATGGCGACGAACTTGGCCACGTCACCGAACGGCAGGTAGACCCCCGCAGTCTCCGGGCTGCGCAGTTGCGCGATCGATCGCAACGAGGCAAACGGAACAATGCGAGGCTACAGTTTCTTGGGGACGATATGCCCGAAGAAGCGACCACCCAATCCGGACCGATTCCGGAGGACTGGGATTCTTCGAAGAGCCCGCCTCGAAGAGCTCACCTCGAAGAGCTTTCTGGTGTCGAAGACGGGGAGGGCTCGGACGTGGTTCGGGGGGTGGTTCTCGACGACGAAGGTATGGGAGTCTCTGGAGTTCAAGTTGTCGAAATGGGGGCAGGGGACTGGGAGCCCGAAGTAGACATCGAGAAACTGGGTGACTACGAGGTGTCCGAGGCCGACAACTTCGTGCCGCGCATCGCACTGCTTGGCCGTCCCAATGTCGGAAAGTCGACGCTATTGAATCGCCTTCTCGGTTATCAGCGTTCAATTACTTCGCCGATTGCAGGAACGACTCACGATACAGTCGATGCATTTGTGGAGCACGGTGACCGTGCATTCGTCCTCATCGACACTGCGGGAATTCGACGGCGTGCCAAGGTCCACGAGCAGGTAGAGAAGCTAACTGTGGGTCGCTCGATTCGCAGCATTGAGGCATCGCACCTGTGTCTGCTTCT
The DNA here is from genome assembly GCA_964512375.1 of uncultured Rickettsiales bacterium. Lineage (GTDB taxonomy): Bacteria > Myxococcota_A > UBA796 > UBA9615 > UBA9615 > UBA6601. Next base: position 8,786 of record CAZEIY010000109.1, read on the forward strand.
TGTGGACGCCAGCGAGGGCATCACCGAGCAGGAGGCCAAGATTGCGGGGCTCATCACCGACCGTGGTCGCGGGATGATCGTCGTAGTGAATAAATGGGATCTGAAGGTTCGAGGCAAGGCGACAAGGAATACATTTCTTGGCGGACTTCGTCGCCGCTTTCCGCACCTTGCCCACGCAGATGTCGTGTTTCTATCAGCTCTGACGGGCAATGGAGTTGAAGCGATTTGGGACGTAATCGAACGAGTCAACGACGCCCATCGGCTGACGATCTCGACGGCACGTCTAAATCGCTGGGCGCGAGCCGCTTGGGAGAAGACGCCCCCGCCGATGCACAAACATCACCCCGTGCGTTTCTACTATTGCGTGCAGACCGGGGTACGGCCTCCTACCTTTCAGTTCTTCTGCAACCAACCAGGAGCGGTGTCGCCCAACTACAGGCGCTATCTCCTTAACCAGTTCCGAGCAAGCTTCCCAACCTCGGGCACTGCAATTCGACTGGTCTTCAAGGACCGCAGTGGCAGTTGACCGCGGAGCCCTCAGAGGGTATTAGGTCGGGCCCGTCCGATGGGCCCCAGTCCGTCGGTTAGGATGCCTCAGGAGGAATATTTCGTGGCTAACGAGTTGAACGAGGATGTCGAACCCGCGACGAGCGGTGGCCCCGGACCTGCTGAAGAGGCAACTGGTGATGCTAAGTCGCCCATTGGTGGTAAGCGTCCGGTAATCAAGAAGCGCCGCTCGCGCAAGGTGCGTCACGAGGATCTCGCTCAGCCGGACGAATTTGTCGAGGTCGGCGGCACGATCGTCGATTGGCTTGTTGATCGCCGAAGGGTGGTCGGCATCGTTCTGGGAGTGACTCTTCTGGGCCTGTTGGTTGGTGGTGTCCAGCGCAAGATGGACACCAGTACGCAGGCAGAGGCCTCAGCGTCCTTGTTCCAGGCTCGCGAACTGCTCCCTTCAACAAGCAGCACTCCGCTCAGCGGCGGGCTGTCATTTGATCTGCCAGACGACCTCGGAGACGCAGACCGACGGACCAAGGTGGAAGCGGCTGTTGCCGGCTTCGAGGGGGTGCTTAAGGACTTCCGAGGAACCCCGCAAGCAGATCAGGCGAGAGTCCTTGCCGCTAAGGCGTTGTTTGGGATTGGTGAGTACGAGAGGGCTCTGGTGTTCGTCGAGCCGGCAGCCAAGGCCAGCGGAATCGCTGGCGATCGCGCACAGGACGTGCGCGGCTTCACACTGCTCGCGCTAGACCGCGCACCGGAAGCAGTCAAAGTATTTGCTGATCTCCGCGATGACACCACCGGAGCCAGCAGAGCGCGCGCCACCTTGAACCTGGGAACGGCGCACGAGGCCGCCGGGGATCTTGAAGCCGCCCGAGGTGTCTACACCTTGTTCGAAGAAGAGTTCCCTGACAGTGATTTGCTAGCTGAAGTACAGAGCCGGGCCGGAGCGAATGCCAGCCCCTAAGACAACGGGATTTGCAGCAGCGGGCTCGCTCCTGGTTCTGGGCGTCATTGGGGCCACAGCGCCAGGTTGTGCAGCGAGTGATGCGAATCGGGAGCCGATGCTCACCAACCCAGCGCGTTACTCGAAGTGGGTCGGCGATGAGGAGGTGCAATCAGATCCTGGAGAGGATGAGTCCTTCATCGGACAATCCTACGACGGCAACCTTCGCTTTCCGTTGAGCGAGGATTGGCGTTGGGAGCTCTCAGATCCGGGACATTGGGCGATCAGTCGCATGGAGCTCGGCTCTCCAGTGGTCGCAGGCGACCACGTTCTTGTCGGCAACTCCAGAGCCGCGGGTCTCGTCGTGCTCGAACGAACGACAGGACGAGTCGTGCGGACTATTCCGATGGACGGGCCAGTCCAGGCCACACCAGTCGCTCTGAGTGATGGCTGGCTCGTAGTTGACGTCTTTGGTCATCTTCAGCGGCTTGACTCAGAGTACGAGCCCGTCTGGCCTGAGGAGTACGACTGCGGTGCAGGCGTGTTCCGCAGCCCTACAGTCGACGGTGATCAGGTTCTGGTGGCTTCCGCAAACGACCAGGTCGTCTCTGTCGCCTTGGCCGACGGAACCTGGCAATGGAGCCACAAGCGCGCCATTTCACGAACAGAACAAGACCTTGCAATCCTGGGAGCTCCTGCGCCGACGGTGATCGATGGTGCGGTTCTGCAAGGCTTTTCGGATGGCTACATTGTTGCCATTGACCGAGATAATGGCGCCGAACTGTG
>CAZEIY010000110.1:0-6721 GCA_964512375.1 uncultured Rickettsiales bacterium
TGGGACGCCCGACTGCCTGGACGATGACAAGGACGGCGACAGCGACCCCGATCTACGTACCGAGTTCAGTCTCGTACGTAATCCTCAGGACTACCCCACCGGTGCCAGCGTCTCGGTGTACTACTCTGCGGTCACTAACTACCTTGAGGGTCACGCGCTGCTGCCCGGGAACTGGTCCTACGACGAGGACGTCTACCTACACTTCGACGGTGGTCTGCCTCCCGATGATGTCGCCGTAGCTTCGATTCCGATGTCCTCCCAGCAGGAAGACCCCAGAGTGGGCAAGGAAGCCGGCGCGCCCTTTGTACACAGCCCGGAAAAGCTCGATGGAGTGATGATCTCGAACCTGGTAGAGCCCGACGACGAGGACTGGGTTGCCATGCGCTATGACCCGACGTCTGCGGGCCTACCCGATCCCCACAGCGAAGACGGCGACGGCGTCATCAACGTGAAGTGGGACGCCCCGGATGCTGAGGAAGTCAGCTCGGTCGTCACGGTCAATCTCAAGCTGCTCGGGGTTCCTGTGGCGGGAGCGCGTACCGAAGACGGCAATCTCTGCGAGCCAGCGGCGGTTCTTGAGGGCGACAAGAATGATCTCTGGCTGGCTGAATATCAGGCATCCAAGGCCAACTGGTGTGACCCCGGCTTTGAGCCCGATCCCCTGGTGGGTAACGACGAGTCGGGTATCAATTCCCTCGGCTCGGACACCTGCAGGAACGGTATCGATGACAACGAGGACGGCTTCTGTGATGAAGGTGGTTGCCTCTCTGAGGACGGTCTCACCTGGCTTCTGTCCGATCCCAACTGTGCCCGTCACAGCTATCAGGCGTCGGTCTGTGGCGCAGATAGCTTGTGTCGGCCCGTCGGCGGTGACAGGGATGCTGATGCGCACCAGGGGGATGTGGTCTGTACCGCTGCTGATGATGGTGAGTTTTCTATCAGCGCGGGCGTCGTGAACGCCCTCCTCTCCCAGATTGACTCTGCGGCTATTGGTGGTGCGGTCCTGATGGTGACCCGAACCACCGAGGCTGACATCACTCTTCCTGCCGTCCGTGATCCAGTCGGCAACATCGATGACATCAATCCCATACGCTTCAGGGCCTCTGAGGTTCAAGTCGGCCGCTTCTCCTGGGAGTTAGAATGATGCAAGATCCCAAGACAATTTTCGTCCTCTCTGCCGCGTTGCTGCTGGTCCTCTCGGGCTGCAGGAGTGACCCTTACTTCGACGGCTCCGGTCCGTCCGTAGATGACTTCAGTCCAGACTTTGAGAATGGCAACCTCGGCGGCTCGGTCGTCAAGGCTCGCTACGATGACTTGAGCGCTCTCGTGGGAGAAGGTGAGCCTAGTGACGAGCAGGTCGCTGAGTTCGAGTCACTGCGTGACGACTTCCTGGTGGTGATCGACGGAAATTTCGAAGCCTGTTCTGATACAGCCCACCCGCCGCTTGTGGTGTTCGGCAGCCGCACTGCGGATGTCGTGGAGCACAGCGTCGATCGTATCCTCGTGTTTTCCCCCCCTGGCCCGGTAGCCGGTGGTCCCGTTGACGTGGGGATTGCATGTGGTGGAGGCCGTACCGTCGTCGACGACGCGTACGACTACGTGCTCGGCAACATCGTGCGCACTACGCAAGAAGATGAGAACGGTGATGACACGGTCGTCATTGAGCCCGGCGATCATCGCATGGAGCGCCTGTTTGACGACGAGTTCGCGTCCTTTGCTGTCTACTACCAGGCCGAGCCCTTCATCAATTGGCCCGAGCCGGTCGGCTACGGTTTCTTCTTCAGCGGTCCCGGGCGCCGCGCTTCGAGTTTCTACGCTGGCTATCCTGGCCTGGTCTATGCGGGAGAGAGCTGGGACAGCCTCGATCCTGGCCGGGTTCCTGCACAGATCCCAGAGGTTGAGTTCGACGCGCCCGAGCAGGGCGACCGAATCCGTGGTGGCGATGAGGTTCGCTTCTTTCGTCAGCGACGTACCGCTGATGAGACCGAGCCTCTCACTTCGAATGCGAAGAAGCGGCCTATCACCAACCCCTTCGCCAATGACACGGATCAGCCAGATCCTCACACCACTCAGAGCGGAAACAACGTCGGAGTGTGGCTGAGCGTTCCTTATGTCGATGAGACAGGCGGTTCCGCGACTCGCTACCTGCGCCTGGCGCAGTGGACCGGCGCATGGTGTGGTGCCGAAGCGATCCGGGAGGGTTGCTCGGGCGATGCTGATGAGAACGCGCGTCTCGACAACACCCGTTTACCCGTAGATTTCCGCTGGAAGTGGCTCGAGCCCGATACTCCGAGCCGCGAGGATCTTGCTCTGTACCCGGCGGTTTCTCCAGAGCACATCACTTTCCTTGATTGCGTCGATGCGGGCGGGACTGAGGATTCTTGCGAAGCGGATAGTGGCATTGGTCTGCCCACCGGTGACTATGCGGGTGTGTCCCTGCTCAAGAGCTTCGATGAGCAGGGAGAGTTCCCTTGGGAGATCGACGGCTTCTCCGCCGTCCTCGAGGGCATCGAGAGCCTGCACATCGAAGCGGGGCTCAACTATGTCGACGTATCTGAACTGGCAGTGGGCCGCTGGAAGATCGATGAGGACAATGACTACTACGATGGTTTCGACTCCATCGGTGAGAATGTCATGCCGCGCGAGGAGCCCGTCTACATCTCCTACGGTGACATCCAGGCAGACGCAAGCGGTGTCACCTATGAGCCGGCCAGGTACGGTGACTTCTACGGTGGCATGTGGGTTCCCGGTAAGAACTCCCTGATGGAGGTCCCGATCGAGGCCCCGGTCCCCGGCAGCGGGGAGTACAACGCGACTCCCTATGTAGAGGTTCCGGGGGTTCAGATCGAGACCTTCCTGGCTGCCAACAGCCCCTTCAACGACGTGGATGAGAATGGGAATGGCGTCGATCCCGATAACACCGATGGTCGGGTCTATCTCGGATATCCCGCCCTGCTTCCCTTCCCTGGGTCCTTCGACTGGCGCTTCTCTTTGCCTGGTGGCAGCACCTCGTCCACTGCGGATCGTAGCGACTCGATGACCGGTGGGGTCACCGGCAGTGATGTGTGGGCGGACACCTACTTCGTGGTGAACCTCGAAGTCCGCGACATTGCCATGAGCTCTTCGCTCGGTGGCACCACAGTCTGGAAGACCACTGCGTGGGCCTGGGCTGGTGACGACTTCATCACTATCCCAGCTGAGACTCTGGCGACTCTTCCAGCGGTGGGCGATGTTTTTCGCCCCGATGCTGAGGACCAGAGTGGTGGCGACCTCATCGGTGTACTCAACATCGAGGTGCACCGGATCGCCAGCTGGGAAATGACCAACCGCTCCAATCCTGAGGGCTTCGCCGAGTTCTCGAACAGCAGTGATGCGCGCATGGTCTTCGACATCAGCACCATCACGTTGGGCTACTTCCACAACCAGCACAGCTGCTTCGATGGCATCGACAACGACAACGATGGGCTCTGTGATACCGGCGATTGCATCGCAGACGACGGCACCCGTCTGGCGCCCGATCCGGGTTGTCTGCCCGTTGAGGGTGGGGACGCGCCTGAGTATGAGACCGCGGTCTGCCAGGACGGTGAGGACAACGATAACGACGGCCTGGTGGATCTTGATGATCCCGATTGCGAAGATCCCAACGACATGTACGAGGATGCCGCCTGTTCCGATGGGGTCGATAACGACGGCGACGGCTGGCTGGACTTCCCTGCCGATCCTGGATGTACGTCACTGAGCGCCAGTGACGAGGGTGGCTACAGCTATCTGAGCGACTGCAATGACGGCATCGATGATGATGGCGATGGGCGCATCGACTCAGATGATGCTGGCTGCGAGGACGGGTCGGATCTCGATGAGTCTGGTGACACCTGCCAGGATGGTATCGACAACAACGAGGATGGCTGGGTAGATGCCCAGGACCTGACTTGCCGCATCAACTCGGGCTTTGCGGGTGAGCTCCCCTACACCCTGTCCGATCTAAGCACCGGAACTTCGTACCTTGAGTGCAGCGATTTTGATCTTCTTGGTCCCACCGACAACGACGGCGACGGCGCTGCCAATGCCGCCGACGCGGACTGCCTGTCTGGCTGGGACCCAAGTGGCGAGGGTGCTCAGCCAGCGGTCTGTTCAGATGGACTGGATAACGACGGTGACGGATGGATTGATTCCGACGACCCGCAGTGTGTCCTCGATCCCACCACCGAAGCGGTCGGTCCCCCGGGTGGCACCTGCAGTAATGGCACTGATGACGACGCCGATGGTTGGAGTGACAGCCTCGATCCCGACTGCCTCAGCGGGCAGGACTCAGAGATCCTCGCAACGACTCCCTTGCAGTGTAACAACGGTGTTGATGACGACGGTGATGGCGACATCGACTCTGCCGACGGTGACTGCGCGACCGGCAAGGACAATCACGAAGAGCAGTAGCGGCGCCTGCTGAGTTCGCTTTGGTTTCTGCCCCATCTTCACTGTTGCTCCGTGACATCGGGGTGCTGGTTAGTTGTGACGAGCAGCTGGGCGAGGGCCCGCTGGGGTTGATCCGCGATGCAGCGGTCTTATGTCGTGGTGCACGTATTGAGTACGTGGGGCCGGAGTCGGGTCTTCCCAATCAAGACGGTGCCGAGCCCCTCACTCTCAGCCTGGATGGCTGCGTGGTCACTCCTGGGCTTATCGACTGCCACACGCATCTGGTCTTTGCTGGAACTCGTCTTGATGACTTCGAAGCTCGTCTTCGTGGCGAGTCGTATTCGGCTATCGCAGCACGAGGCGGCGGCATCCTCTCTACGGTCGACGCCACTCGGGCCGCAAGCAACGAGGATCTGCTCGCCCTCACCGAGGCTCGTGTAGAGCAGTGCGAGTCCCATGGTGTCACGACCGTTGAGGTGAAGAGCGGCTACGGCCTGGATCTCCGCCATGAGTTGCGGATCCTGGACACCGTCAAGGCCTGCAACCGCAGGGTCATTGCGGACCTCGTCCCTACGTTCCTTGGCGCCCACGTCATTCCAGCAGAGGCTCGCGGAAGCGCCAGTCAGCGTGCAGCTTATGTGGACCGCGTCATCAAAGAGATGTTGCCCGAGGTGGTTCGCCGTGGGCTGGCCCGCTTCTGCGACGTGTTTATCGACGAAGGCGCCTTCACCATCGAAGAGGGACGAAGAGTCCTTGATGCTGCGCGCGCCCTCGGCCTGGGCATCAAGGTGCATGCCGAGCAGCTCACGAATACCGGTGCCGGTGGCCTCGCTGCTGAGTTTGGCGCCGTCTCCGCCGAACATCTCGAGCGTATCTCTGACCAGGATCTCCGGGCGATGGCCGAGGCCGGAACAGTTGCTGTCCTCCTTCCGGGAGCCTCGTTCTTTCTGCAGGACGAGTTCCCCAAGGCAGCGCGCTTTCGCGACGCAGGGGTGGCCATGGCCATCGCTACCGACTGGAATCCAGGCACCTCTCCAGCAGACAACTTGTTGCTCATGGCACAGATGGCAGTGCTCGGCTGCGGGCTGACTATCGAGGAAGCGCTCCAGTCGATCACCGTGCACGCCGCTCGGGCCCTGGACCTGGCTGCAGATCGAGGTGTGCTTCGGGCAGGAATGCGCGCTGATCTGGCGATGTTCCGAATCAATGATCCGCGCGAACTGCTCTATCAATTGGGCTCATCACCTTGCTCTGGATTGGTAAAGAACGGCCGCTACTTCCGGGTTGAGTCCGCCCGACCAGGCCGGATACGTTTTGGGAGCCGCTGAAGAGGCCCAGGTGGGTCACTGTTTGGAGTGGGGCTGCTACACTGAGTGACGCTGAGTTCTGACGAAGCGAAGGAGACCATTCATGACCGTACCCGCGATGCTCTTTTCTCCCGGCCCATGGGAGTTGGCGATTCTGCTGGTGATCATCATGATGTTTTTCGGCGTCGGTAAGCTTCCGCAGGTCGGCAAGGCGCTGGGTAAGAGCTTGCGTGCTTTCAAGGAAGGGCAGAAGACGCCGTCCATTGACGTCACCGCCAGCACCGAAGAGCTTCCTCAGCCTGCAGCCGCCACCGCCGATGAGGCCGAGACGCTCTAGCCTAATTGTCTTCGGATTCTCCCGCGAGGGGACCGTCCTCGTCGGCGCGCCAGGCATCCAGTTCTCTGGCAATTCTCTCTACGTCGACAAGGAACTCCGGGGTCTGCTCAGCCTCTTCTGACTCGGATAAATTTGGCTTTGGCATCCCGGAGATTCTAATCCCCCGCCTCCGCAGTATGTCGATTGCGATGCTGCGAATCGTCGGGTGGGTCTTTCCGTTCGTGGCCAGGTATTTCAGTCGTGGAACCATTAGGTGCGGGACGCAGGCGAGCGCGATGTCTACGGGTGTGTAGGGATTGCAGGCGAGGGCGACCTTGACCTGGTAGCGGCGCCGCCAACGTTCGTTGGCGAACACTTCGTGCAGGCATAGCGGGTTGGCTGGCCGCATCGCAGCGATCTTGACTACGTCTCGCTCGATGATCCGTGAATTTTGGAGGAGCAACCGAATCACGGTGGGGTTACGGTCGAACAGCAGTCGGTCCAACTTGAGCCGATCGATGCCTCTGGCGCACTTCTTTCGCCAACCCAGGGACTCGTCGGGCAGCTTGTCGTTTTCCCGTTCGAGGAAGCCCTTGCCGGGAATGCGCGCACCTTCGTTCCTGGAGAACAAGAACAATTGCGTGATGCGCTCTTCGTCCCGGCAGTGGGCGAGCTCGTAGACTCGTCG
>CAZEIY010000110.1:6731-11002 GCA_964512375.1 uncultured Rickettsiales bacterium
CCAGCACCGCTGCCAGTGGCCGTGCAGTGCACAGGTCTAGGAGGAGCTGCTGAGCTTTCGTCTCGCGTCGGACGGAGCGCTCGAGAAGGGCTGAGAGCAGTGCCAGGCAGAGCTCAGCATCATAGGTGCGGAGCTTTTCGGCGAGGATTCGACTGCGCATGCCTGCCTCGGGTAGAGCCAGCATACGCTTCATGAAGTTTCTGACGGCCTGCTCGCTGCGCTCGCGGATGCTGGCACGAAGGATGTCGAGAAGATGCTCCCTTAGCGCCGCGCGATCGGCGCCGCCTTCGTTCGGTACATTCGTTGTCTGCGGGGCTGTCAACGGGGACGTTGCGCCTCACCGCGCGCCATCTCAGCGAGGATGGCGCGGGTGGCATCGATGCGGTTGTCGGCGTTTCGAATGGGACGTCCGACCACCAGCCAGTCAGCGCCCAGCGATACCGCCTGTTCTGGGGTCATGATCCTCTTCTGGTCGCCAGCTGCGGCACCAGCAGGTCGAATCCCTGGGGTGAGAATTCCGAACGGGGAGGGCAGGGCGGGGCGGAGCAATGGGAGTTCTTTAGGAGAGGCGACAACCCCGCCGCAGCCGGCCTCGCGGGTGAGCTGAGCCAGGGCTAGTACCTGGTCTTCGACGGCGCGGTGTACTCCAATATCTGAGAGGTCACTGGCGTCCAGCGAGGTGAGAACGGTCACGGCGAGGACGATCGGGCTCGGATGGCCGGCTTCGGCCGCACCTTCGGCCGCGCCTCGCGCTGCGGCCTCTAGCATCGCGCGTCCCCCAACGGAGTGTACCGTCAATAGGCCCACTCCCAGGCGGCCAGCGGCGCGACAGGCGCCGTGCACTTGATCGGGGATGTCGTGGAACTTGAGGTCAAGGAATACGCGAAATCCGAGATCGTGGAGCTGCTCAATGAGGGCAGATCCCGCGCGGGTATAGAGTCGCGTCGCGACCTTGATCCAATGCAACTCTCCACTCAGCTCACGAGCGACCTGTAAGGCCTCTTGTGGGTCATCGACGTCCAGCGCGAAGACGAGCCGGTCACGCGCACGGTCGAGCGCTTCGTTGCTGGTGGGAGCGGAGGAGGAGGGAGCGTCGGAGTCTAGGCTGTGCATGGCCGCCAACGATACTCGATTGTTGACTCTATGGGGACCGATTGATGCAGCGGGATTGCTACACTTCCCACTCCGTGTCGCAGGAGTCCGAAAAGGCTGGAGAGAGCGCTGCCGGGTCCATTGAGGGCACGGTCTCTCACGTGGTCTTCCGTAATCCGGAAAACGAGTTCATCATCGCGCGCCTCGATATCGATGGCGATGAGATCACCATCAAGGGTGTGCTGCCTGGGGTAGGGAGCGGTGAGCGAGTGCGCCTGCAGGGGCGCTGGATTGAGGACGCCCGCTACGGCCGCCAGTTTGCTGTCGACAGCTTCTTGCCTGTCATGCCGCAGACCGCTGCTGGACTTGAGCGCTACTTGAGTGGCGGTCGGGTTCAGGGCATAGGAGCGGTGGTCGCACGACGCATCGTCGAGCACTTCGGAGAGGCAACTCTTGAGGTACTGGACAACCAGCCAGAGCGCTTGCTCGAGGTAGAGGGTATCGGCCGCGGTCGCTATCGAAAGGTGGTCGATAGCTGGCGACTCCATCGCGGAGAGCGCGATGCGGTGATCTTTCTTCAGGGTCTTGGTCTGGCCGCTGCGATGGCCGAGCGAATCTTTCGACGCTATCGGGAGCGTAGCGTTCAGCGGGTAAGAGACAATCCTTACCGTCTGGCAACAGACATCAAGGGCATTGGTTTTCGTACCGCTGACGCGGTGGCGGAGCGTCTCGGTCTGGCTGGTGACAATCCCCATCGCATCCGGGCCGGCTTGCTCCACGCCCTGGTTAGTGCCTCGGAATCGGGCCATTGCTTTCTTCCAGAGGAGCGCCTCCTCGAACAGGCATCGGCCTTGCTGACTCTCTCAGGGAGTCACCTGGAAGGCCCCTTGCGGCAACTTGTGCTGGAGGCTGCGGTCGTTGCAGAGGGCAGCTCGCCGACCCGTCGCTTCTGGCTGTGGGAGCTCCATGCCCTTGAGCGTGAGGTCGCCGAGTCCATCGCTGTGCTGCTCGCTGCGCCATCGACGGTGCTGCGCGGCGAGCGGCGCGAGCTTGAGATGGACCTCCTCGAGAAGGTCGAGGGCGTCACCTGGAGTCCCAAGCAACAGGAGGCCCTTGCTGTGGGGTTGAGAGAGAAGATAGCCGTGGTGACCGGTGGTCCCGGTACCGGAAAGACCACGCTTGTTCGGGCCCTGCTGTCTTCCTGGAAACACCGCGGCGCGAGGGTAGCGCTTGCTGCGCCAACAGGACGGGCGGCACGCCGCCTCGAAGAAGCCACAGGTCAGAAGGCGTCCACTTTGCATCGGCTCCTCGAGTTCTCACCCAAGACCGGCGAGTTTCAGAGGGACCAGGACCATCCGATTCCTGCCGACACGGTGATCGTGGACGAGGTGTCGATGGTCGACCTGGCCTTGATGGCCGCGCTGCTCAGGGGCCTCGCTGAAGGCACGCATCTCATCCTGGTGGGGGATGCAGCGCAGCTACCATCGGTGGGCCCAGGTCGGGTGCTCGGTGATCTCATTGACTGTGGGGAACTCGCGGTGGTGCGACTCGATGTTGTGTTTCGGCAGGATGAGGCGGGCCTCATTGTCGGCAACGCACACCGCATCCTCTCGGGTGAGGCACCGCTGAGTGCCCAGGACCCTGCCGGTGATTTCTTCTTCATTCGGCGCGAAGATCCTGAGGCTGCGCTTCGTACCGTCGTGCACCTGGTCACCGAACGCATCCCAGCGCGCTGGGGGCTTGATCCTCGCCGGGACATCCAGGTTCTCGCTCCCATGCGAAAGGGAAGCTGCGGGGTGGAGTCCCTCAATGATGCGCTCCGCGATGGGCTGAGAGGCGGCGATGGTCCCATTGAGGTCTCTGCAGGGGCGAGCCCTGCCAGACGCTTCGAGGTGGGGGACCGCGTGATGCAGCAGCGTAATAACTACGACAAGGAGGTCTTCAACGGCGATATCGGTCAGGTGATCGAGGTCGACGACAAAGGGCACCTTGCCGCGCACTTTGGCGCGCAGCGGATTGAGTACATTCGTGATGAACAGGACCAGCTACAGCTTGCTTACGCGACCACTATCCACAAGAGCCAGGGCAGTGAGTACCCGGCGGTGGTGGTCCCAATTCTGACTCAGCACTTTCGGATGCTGCAGCGCAACCTGCTCTACACAGCGGTGACCCGAGGGAAAGCCGTGGTCGTGTTGGTGGGCAGCCACCGCGCCATTGACATCGCCATTGGCAATGCCGAGGCGCGGGTACGCCATACGGCCCTTGTGGAGCGCCTCAGGGGATGTCTTGCTGGGCGGTCACGAAGGTCTTGATTAATGCCTGGTCGGCCAGGGAGATCCCCTCGAAGACGAAGCCATTGCCCATGATGTTGGCGCCTGCTGTGTGTTCGTCGAGCATGGACACCACCCGAGCGGCCACCTTGATGCTCTCTTCGATGGCCGGCAGGTTGAACTCGATCTGGACCAGCGTCTGCAGTGCATACGGGGTGGACTTCTCGATGAACATACCCACTTCGCTGAGGTTGCTGCAGTTGTGGAAGTCGAGGGCTCCACCACTGCGCCCCTCGGTCCATAGCCGCAGTGGCAATCGGTACGTGCTCCGTCGCTGTCTGGCACGCTGTTCGAGGTCCAGGTCGTCGTCTGTCTTGGCACCGAATCCACGGTTGGCACGGCGATCGTAGAGGTCATTCAGCGTCTGCATCTGCTACTCCAGCTTGGGGTCTACGCTACTACTAGGATTGATCGTAGAAGTCAGCACGGGCTCGGTCAAGGTAGTTTGCGCCAGTATTGTCGTCAGCAGCGCTTTGCACCGCTCGTGTGTCTCGGAGTCCAATGCCTCGGGCCTGCTAGGATCGCGCCCATGCTCCATGTGACTCCCCATCCTAAGCTCGAACTTGAGGCTATCGCCGTTGACTTCCCTAGGCCGCTGGGAGAGCTCTCATCCAGCGCAGCCCTGCTTGTGGGACTCGGCCTTGATTGGGAGGCGCCGATGTCTTCCTCTGATGAGGTTCGGCTGATGGTGCGCGACCTACTCCGTGTGGGCGGCTTTAAGCCGACGGGACGCTCGAAACCAGCATCCGAGTATTTGATAAAGGCTGCTACGAAGGGTGTCCTCGGAAGCATTAATCTCGCAGTCGATCTCTGTAACGTCGTCTCATTGCACTCGGGCTTGCCGATCAG
>CAZEIY010000111.1:0-10745 GCA_964512375.1 uncultured Rickettsiales bacterium
ACCAAAGTGACGACGGCGAGCAGTGCCTTCTGGACATTCCCGCGTGGGACTTCAACTGGCAGGGCACCTATGAGCTGCAACAGCCCGTCACCGTACACTCCGGCGACCACTTCAATATGGAATGCCAGTGGGACAACAGCGCGGAGAACCAGTTGATCCTGGACGGTGAGCAGTTGCCGGCTCAAGACATCGAATGGGGGGATGGGACCCGTGACGAGATGTGCCTGGCGATCGCGTATGTCACGGCCCTCTAGGCGCCTAACGACACAAAGACCACCTGAGCAGGCCCAGGCATGTCGCCGACGGTCAACACTGATTGGCGCGACCTTACTTGCGCTACTGCTCACGGGGTGCACTTCGTCATCACCCGAGGCAACCGAGAGTTCCCTGATCGACAACGCGTTATGGCAACAGGTCCCTTCCGACGAGGACACCCTGGCAGATCATCAGCCAGAATCAGCTACCTGCCCAAATAGCTCGTGGGGCCTTGAGGATGGCGCACTCGAGGTGGATACCGGTCTGTGCAATTACCTCAGCCTCAGCCAGCCCGCACTGGATGAAGTCGTCTCCGGAGACACCATCTCACTGGTCGCCTGGCACTCCTCCCTTTGGGACGCAGGAGCCGCGGAGGCCCACATTGCTGTGCTCTTTGGAGACATCCTCACCTGGGAGACGACCGTCGCAATACCCGCTGACCCGGGCGTCTTTGACCTGGAATTCTCGGCAACCGCTGACCTGATCGAGGGGGAAGCTATTCAGCTGCACCTGCACAATCACGGCAGCAACGCGTGGAACTTCCTGGAGCTTGCACGGCAGCTCTGATCCTGCAGGAACGACTCTCGACCGATCCTGCTACCTTCCGGGAACCCCGGGCTCGGTCATAGCCCGAGCATCGAGCAACTCGCCCAGCTCGTCAGCCGGCAACACAGCCCAATCCAGCGCCACCTCACGCACGGTCCGGCCCGTCTTAAAGGCCTCCTTGCTGATGGCAGCAGCCTTGTCATAGCCGATGGCGGGAGCCAGAGCAGTGCAGATAGCCAGGCCGCGCTCGACGGTCTCATCGCAGACCTCAGCGTTGACCGTGATGCCGGTAACACAGCGCTCGGTAAAGGTATCGACCGCACCCGCCAGCCAGGCCGTCGATGAGAGCAGGCAGTGCGCCATCACCGGCATCATCACGTTGAGCTCAAAGTTGCCCCCCGCTCCGCAGATGCCGACGGTTACGTCATGGCCCATGACCGCCGCGGACACCATAATCAGTGCCTCGTTCATCACTGGATTGACCTTGCCCGGCATGATCGACGAGCCTGGCTGCACGGCTGGTAGGTTGATCTCGGCAAAGCCGGCGCGAGGTCCGCAAGCCAACCAGCGAATGTCGTTGGCGATCTTGGTGAGAGACGCCGCCACGGTCTTGAGGTGACCGTGGGCCTCGACCACGCCGTCACGGGCACCCTGTGCCTCAAAATGATCCTCAGCCTCGACGAAAGCGAGGCCTGTGTCGGCAGCAAGGATCGAGATCGCCGCCGCGGGGAAGGCCGCTGGGCGATTCAGCCCCGTTCCCACTGCCGTTCCGCCCAGGGGTAGAGCTAAGAGCGCATCTCGGGCCGCCTCCACTCGCCGCACTGCATACTCGACCTGCGTGGCGTAGCCGCCAAACTCCTGACCGAGTCGTACAGGGGTGGCGTCTTGGAGGTGCGTGCGGCCGGTCTTGACCACTCCGTCGAACTCCACCGCCTTCTCGCGCAGAGCAACTCCGAGACGCTGCAGAGCCGGACGTAGCTGCTCGTGCAGGGCGATTGCACCCGAGACGTGGATGCTGGTGGGGATGACATCGTTCGAGCTCTGGCCCTGGTTGACGTGATCGTTGGGGTGCACCGGGCTCTTGCTGCCCAGCTCGCCGCCGAGAATCTGAATGGCTCGATTCGAGATCACCTCATTCGCGTTCATGTTGGTCGAGGTGCCCGAACCCGTCTGAAAAATATCCAGCGGGAAGTGCTCGTCATGGACACCGTCTACCACCTCGGTGGCCGCCTGGATGATGGCCTCACCCAGGTTCGCAGGGACAATATCCATCTGAATGTTGGCCTTGGCACAGGACCTCTTGACCAGGCCGAGAGCACGAATGAACTGACGAGGAAAGCGCACGCCACTGATGGGGAAATTGTCGATGGCGCGCTGACTCTGGGCGCCGTACAGGGCGCTGGCGGGCACAGTGACCTCGCCAAGAGAGTCCTTCTCGATTCGGGTCTGCTCGGACATGGGTTGCTCCTTGGCACCGCGCGGCAGCGATCACCACGCGCTGTGGAGAAGCGTCTACCACGCGAGGATTCGGCCTGCCAATACCGTACGAAGAACCCTGGGCCAGACCCGTGTGCCGAGGCCGAACCAGCTCATCCAGCTCTTGGCGTCCAACCACACAACGCCTTCTCGACGAAGTCCAGACGGTCCTGGCCCCAGAACATCAGAGCACCATTCACAAACCAGGTCGGAGCGCCGAACACTCCGCGCTCGACCGCCTCATCAGTGCTGGCACGCAGCATGTCCTTGACGCTCTGGTCCTGCGTGCCTGCCAGCAAATCTACCGGGAGGCCCAAATCCTGGAGAATCGAGGTGAGCACTCCATCGTCAGAGATATCCAGATCCTCCGCCCAGAACGCGGCGAACGTGCGAGCCACAAAGCCGCCACGCTGAGCGGGCTCGAGCTGGCAGACGATGCGCTGACTCTTGACCGTGTTCATGGGGAAGCGCGATGCAAATTGAAAGGGCACACCCCAGTGCTCGGCCCAACGATGCAGCTCAAGCGACACATAGCGCTGCTTGACCGCGGTGAACGACTTCAACGGCACCATCTCCCCGCCAATGGCGCGAAAGACCCCACCCAACAGCATCGGCCTCCAACGCAGCTCAGCTCCCGTCCGATCGGCCACCGCTTGCGCCTGGGACGCTCCCAGGTAAGCAAACGGGCTTGAGAAGTCGAAAAAGCACTCCAGTAAGGGTCGATCAGACACAAGAATCTCCTTCAGGCCGCCAACCACCGAGCATCTTCTCGACGAAGAGAAGACGGTCCTGGCCCCAGACCATGTGGTCTTGTTCAATAAAGAAGGTCGGCGCCCCAAAGACACCGCGACCGATGGCCTCATCCGTGTCCTCGCGTAGCTTCGTGCGCAAGAAATCGCTACCCGAGGCCTCGAGCACAGCGTGAGCATCGCAGCCCGCTTCAGTGAGCAGGGAGCGCAACACTGCACGATCACTGATGTCCGTGTGCTCCTGCCAATAGGCCCGATACAGGCGGTGGCTGATCGCTGCGGCGTGGTCGGGAGCAGCCAGAACACAACGTAGGGCTGCAGCGGAGTTGAATGGGTGGCCCTCAGGATACGTGCAGGGAACCTCCCAGTGGAGCGCCCAGCGCTGCAGATCTCGCTTAATGCGAGCGATCTTTACCGCCGGCGGATGGGGAATGGCTGCCTCGCCATAGAGCGCGCGGAAGACACCGCCGAGAAACATGGGCCGCCAGTGCAGTTCAGCACCGCAGCGCTGCGCCAGTTCCTCTACCTGCATCGAAGCAAGAAACGCATAGGGGCAGGTGAAATCGTAGAAGAACTCGAGCCTGACCATCAGGACCCCAGAAGCACATCGATGCGAGCGGCGAGGATGAAGTCATTCCGGGACAGGCCGCCGATGGCGTGAGTCCAGATGGTCACATCGAGTCGATTGTAATGCACGCAGAAGTCGGGGTGATGCCCCTCTTCCTCAGCCAGATCTGCCATGCGGCCCACGAAGACCATCAAGGTAACGAAGTCCGCAAACTCGAAGCTGCGCTGGATTCGCTCCCCCTGTCGTCCCCAGAGTGGAACCTGAGGCATGAGCTGCTCACACTGAGAATCTGTCAGTGGACGAGCGCCGCCTTCGCAGGGAACACAGTGGCCATGGCTCAAGTCATCGGACATCAGGGCAACGATGATACACTCCGCTGCGCTCCCGGTCGGGTATCGAGACATTGCTGCTCACACCTCGACCCAATTTCAGCTTGGATGTCCTCAGTGCAGACCGAACACGACCTCAGGATCAGGCCACACAAGGTGGGATGCGTGTGTCTACCCTTCGACCTCGGCCCCTATGTGACGGTGCGTCCCGACGCCCTCGCCGAAGAGGGTGCTGCTGTCGCCGCGCGCGTGCTCACCGCCCGGAAGGAGTACGGACATCTGGAGTTGCGCACCGGGCGGAAGGCTCGGCTCGTTCCTGGAGACCTTGTCATCGGGGTGCTCGGCAGCCGGGCGGCCCTACGTGGATTCTGCGGCAAGACGCCTACAGATCTTCGCCCCGGTGACACCCTGCAACTCCTGAATCAGGGTGGCGTCATTGGCCAGGCCGATGGACAACATGCCGGTCTCGGCTCGCCGATTGACCTCGCTGTCCTCGGTACTCCCGTACGTGCAGGGCGAGCCCTGCGGCTGGCCGACTACGCTCTGTCGGCTCGGCCACAGCTCCCCTCCACGCTGCCGCCAGTGCTCATGATCGTCGGTACCTGCATGCACGCCGGTAAGACCACCGCTGCCGCCGTCATCACCCGCTACCTGCGCGGCCGTGGACTGGTCGTGCACGCTGGCAAGGTCACCGGAGTCGCCAGCATTGGCGACCTCTTGATGTTCGCCGACAACGGTGCGAACAAGACACTGAGCTTCCTCGACTGTGGTCTCCCCTCTACGTGCTACCGCGACGACATCCCGCAGGTCGCTACCACGTTACTGGCACACCTGGCCGACGAAAGCCCCGATCTCATCGTGCTGGAGATGGGGGATGGGCTCCTCGGCGAGTACGGGGTCGAGGCAGTGCTCGAGAACGCCGCGATCAGCAACGCCGTGACCGGAGTCGTCCTCGCCGCGAACGACACCGTAGGTGCCATCGCTGCGGCAGAACACCTCGCTGAGGTTGGCCTGGAGGTCCGAGTGGTGGTTGGTCCAGCAACGGACAGCGCTGTCGGTGCGACCTCACTGGCTCGGGTGGGCCTGGATTCCGCAAACGTCCTGCTTGAAGCACAACGGGTCTGCGCCCTGGCAACTGCCGGAATGGTCCCTGAGGACCCGAGATGAACCGCAAGCGAGTCGCCATCATCGGCGCCACCGGTGTGCTCGGCGGAGAGCTGGTTCGCCTGCTTTCCCAGCACCCCCACGTCGAGGTGACGGCAGTGTGTGGGTCGAGTTCGGCGGGACAGCCGCTGCACGAGGCTCGACCATCGCTGCGCGGCGCCGGCGAGCTGATGGTCCGTGAGTTCGATGCTACCGAGATCGCCTCACTCTGCGACGTCGCCTTCCTGGCCGTGCCTCACGGCACCAGCGCCGCTCCCGCAGCAGCCCTGCTCGAGCGCGGTGTACAGGTCATCGATCTGGGCTCCGACTTCCGCCTGCGCGACGCAGACGAGGCCCGACGCTACTACGGTGGTGAGCCCGCCCCCCAGGCGCTTCGCCAGACCGCCCACTACAGCCTGCCTGAGCTCACTGGAGCACCACCGCAGAACTGCCAACTCATCGCAAATCCCGGTTGCTTCGCCACCGCGCTTTCTCTCGCCCTCGCGCCCCTCGCCCCGCACCTGAGCAGTGATGCCTCGGTCCAGGCGTTCGGAGTCACCGGCTCCAGCGGCAGCGGTGCTGCGGCGACCACGAAAGTACACCACAGCTTCCGCCGAACGAGCTTCACCGCCTACAAAGCCTTGCGACACCAGCACCTGGGCGAAGTACGTCAACTGATCGCCCGCGGTGGTTCTGTCCCCGATATTGCCTTCATTCCACACAGCAGCGCCCTGGTGAGGGGCATCCACATAAGCCTCACCTACCGACGCGCTGAACTGGACGGCGATGCACTGAGCATTCTCAAGGCGGCATACCAGGACGCCAGCTTCGTCGATGTCGTGCCTGAAGAGGTGCCTCTAGGCGCGGTCATTGGCTCCAATCGCGCACTGCTGGGCACAACCTGCGACAAAGACATCGCAGTGGTGTTCTGCGCGATCGACAACCTACTCAAGGGGGGCTCCGGACAGGCCGTCCAGAACATGAACCTGCTCTGCGGCTTCCCCGAAGAAGCTGGCCTACCCATGGTTGGGGCCTGGCCATGAGCGCCCTGCTACCCGTCTATCCCCGCCTGCCGTTGTCGCTTGTCTCCGCGAGCGGATGCTGGCTCAAGACAGCGAACGGGCGATCGCTGCTCGACCTGTACGGCGGCCACGCGGTCAGCCCACTGGGCCACGGTCACCCCGAACTCCATGGCGCGCTCCTCGCCGCCCACGACACGCTGGATTTCTATTCAAACTCTCTGCACATGCCCATCCAGGAACGAGCCGCGAGCGCTGTCCTCTCTGGCAGCGAGCACCTCGACTGGGCCCACTTCGTGAACAGCGGGACCGAGGCCAACGAAGCAGCGCTCCATCTAGCCAGACGGCGGACCGGCCGGGCCACAGTGGTCACCTTCTCCTGCTCCTTCCACGGTCGCACCCTGGGCAGCCTCGCAGCGACCGGGCTCCCCGGCTACCAGAAGCGTCTGTCCGTAGATGTCCCCTCGCCCTGGCACCGCACCATCGGCTACGGAAACACCGCCGATCTCGAACTCATCGACGAGCAGGTGGCCGCGGTGCTGTGCGAATCGATCCCATCTATCGCTGGCGTGCTCATGCCAGAACCCGGCTGGTACACCGACCTCGCAGAGCGCTGTGCGGAAGTGGGCGCAATGCTCATCTTCGACGAAGTGCAGGGCGGTGTCGGGCGCACTGGTCGCTGGTTCGCGCACGAATTGTTTGGGCTACGACCCGATCTCGTTACGCTGGCCAAAGGCCTGGGTGGTGGCTTCCCCGTCGGCGCGGTGCTGGGCACCGAAGCGCTGGCTTCCTGGGTAGAACCGGGGGAGCTGGGCACGACCTTTGGCGGTGGCCCGATGGCCTGCGCCATGGTCTGCGCCGTGGCCGAGGTCATCAAGCGCGACGGACTCATGGAGCGCAACACCGTGATCTTCGACCACGTCCGCCGAGCACTGTCACCTCATACCGGCGTCACGGTGCGCGGCGCCGGTACGCTCATCGGCCTGCAGACACCGCTGCCCGCAACCGAACTCCGCTCGGGCCTTCTCGAACGAGGCGTCTTGGTTGGTTCCTCTGGCGAGGCAAATACGGTCCGGTTGCTCCCTCCCTATGTGCTGACTGACGAAGAGCTGGACATCGGCCTCACGGCCATACTCGATGTGTTGGAGAGCTGAGTTGAGAGTCTTTGGTCCCGCAGATCTTAGCGCTGAGCAACGCGAGCGCGTCATGGACCGCGCGGCACAGTTCAAGGCATCCACCCAGCCACCGGTGCCCTCACACTTGCGAGTAGGTGCGCTCTACTTCAACCCCAGCCTGCGCACACGGGCCAGCTTCGAACAAGCCGTCTCATTGCTGGGCGGAACCTGCCAGACGCTCAACACGTCAATGGACACATGGGGCCTCGAGTTAGACCAGCACGCAATCATGGATGGCACCGCCGTCGAGAATGTCGTCGAAGCTGCTCGCGTGCTCGGCCGCTACTTCCACATCCTCGGCGTGCGCAGCTTTCGAACCGAGGGACCGTGGAGCAGCCAGCGAACGGAGCCGGTGCTCAGCCAGTTCGCTGAGCATGCTTGTGTACCGATTATCAGCCTCGAGGGGGCGGTCCACCATCCCTGCCAGAGCCTCGCTGATCTGCTGACCATGCGCGAACACTTCGGCACCGATCTCAGTGGCCTTCCTGTAACCCTTTGCTGGGCGTGGCATCCAAAGGCTCTACCAGCTGCCGTGCCACACAGCTTCCTACTCCAGGCAGCCATGGCAGGATGCGACATCGCCGTCGCTCATCCGCCTGGTTTCGACCTCGACGCCGACATCGTCACCACTGCGACCATCGCTGCCCGCAGCAGCGGGGGCGATGTGACCATCCACCACGAGCGAAGCGAAGCTCTGAGGGGGCGACGATTGGTGTACGTGAAGAGCTGGGGACCCATGGAAGGCGGCGGCGCCACTCCCGAAGCCCTTCGCCCCTGGTGCATCGATGAGGCGGCGATGAGCCCAACGGATGATGGCCGGGTAATGCACTGTCTTCCCGTACGGAGAGGCGTGGTCATCGCCAGGGATGTACTTGACGGCACACGATCACTCATCACGGACCAGGCAGAGAATCGACTCTGGGCGCAGACCGCGCTGTTGGAGCTCGTAGCGGAACAGACTGGGGTGCTGAAATGAACATGGACCGAGGCCCCTACCTTCTCGAAGCCGCAGTCTATGCTGAACGGTTCCGCGGCCAGCTGGTCGTGGTCAAGCTGGGCGGTGAGCTGCTCGAACAGAATGCTGTCCTCGATCGCCTGGTACCCCAGATCGAAGTGCTCTATCGCCTGGGTCTGCGCCCTGTACTGGTGCACGGCGGCGGTGTACAGGTCGATCGTGCCTGCGAGGAACGCGGCATCTCCTTCGAAAAGCGCGGTGGTAGGCGACTCACATCTGCGGACGTTCTCGAGGTACTCATTGACGTCGTCGGTGGTCAGCTCAATGAACGCATCAAGGAGCGCCTGGCCGCGGCTGGTATCCCGGCTGCTGGCCACAAGGAGGGCGTGACTTCAGCGATCCTGTGCAGTCTCCGGCCTCCGGGCAGTGACCAACACGGCGAGATCGTGGACTGGGGCAGGGTCGGTGACGTCACCCAGGTTCGCTCGCAGTTCCTGCCCTCCGTCGAAGGCAGTTCATGGACCGTCCCCGTACTGCCCAGTCTGGGTGTGCTCGGTGACGACTCCATCGTCAATGTGAACGCCGACAGCGTGGCGTCGCGCCTCGCCGTAGCCCTGGACGCGATCAAGCTGGTTCTGCTGACGGGCGTCGCAGGCGTGATGCCGCACCCGGGAGCAGCTGGCCCCATCTCTGAGATCCGAGCAAATGCGCTACGCTCGATGATCGACGATGGCACGGCATCAGGGGGTATGCAGGCCAAACTCCAGGAAGGACTCGCAGCACTCGAGGGCGGGGTGCCCCAGGTCCACGTCATCTCGGGGAGAGCGCCATTCACCTTGCTTCGCGAGCTGTTCACTCGCGAGGGCTGCGGCTCGCTCCTGCTACAGGATGACGACTGAGGCTTCCCCCGGCCAATCTAGAGACCGCGCCTCGCGCCCTTCGTGCTTGACTGACAGCGTCTGCCTCTGGTTCCCTAGCCGCCCTCGACCCTTTCGGTCCGGCCCTGAGGTGGAGCCCATGTACCCAGCAAAGCCACACATCTCAGCGAACGCACACGTCCCCTCGTTGGAGCGCTATCAAGATGAACACGCCCGATCCCTGGCCGAACCCGAAGCCTTCTGGATGGAGCAGAGTGAGCGGCTGACCTGGTACCAGCCTCCCCGGCAAGCACGCGCGGGCGGCTATGAACACCTCGACTTCTCCTGGTATGCAGGCGCCACTCTGAACGTCGCTTACAACTGCATCGATCGACACCTCGCTGCCCGAGGCGACAAGACCGCCATCATCTGGGCCGGCGACGAGCCGGGGACCTACCGCCACATCAGCTATCGCGAGCTGCACCGACAGGTCTGCCGCATGGCAAATGTACTCACCAGCCTCGGCGTACATAAGGGAGATAGGGTCTGCATCTACCTGCCGATGATCCCAGAGTTGGCCTACACGATGCTGGCCTGCGCGCGCATCGGCGCCATTCACTCCATCGTCTTTGCTGGTTTTTCAGCGGAGGCACTGCGCGATCGCACCGTCGACGCGCGCTGCAAGGTGGTGGTCACGGCTAATGAGGGACTCCGCGGTGGTAAGACCATCCCTCTCAAGGCGACCACCGACGAGGCTGTGGAAGGACTCAACTTTGTCGAGGCGGTCCTGGTCGCGAGGCGCACCGACACGAAAGTCACAATGAGAGAGGGGCGAGATCTCTGGCTCGAGGACGAGATGGCCCGCCAACGGCCTATCAGCCCGGCTCCGGAGATGGACGCAGAGGACCCACTGTTCCTGCTCTACACCTCGGGGTCGACCGGCAAACCCAAGGGGGTTCTACACACCAGCGGCGGCTACCTCACCTACGCCTCCCTCACGCACGAGAAGGTCTTCGACCTACACGAAGATGACGTCTATTTCTGTGCCGCTGACATCGGCTGGATCACGGGCCACAGCTACATCATCTATGGCCCGCTCGCCAATGGCGCGACCACCGTCATGTTCGAGAGCACACCGCTCTATCCCGACGCATCTCGCTACTGGCAGGTGGTCGATGATCTGGATGTGACCATCTTCTACACGGCGCCCACCGCAATTCGTGCCATCGCACGCTTTGGTGACGATGCAGTAACCCGACACAGCCGTAAGAGCCTCAGGATCCTGGGCACGGTCGGCGAACCCATCAATCCTGACGTCTGGGAGTGGTACCACAACGTCGTCGGCGAAGGCCGTTGCGCAGTAGTGGACACCTGGTGGCAGACCGAGACCGGAGGAATTCTGATCACGCCGCTTCCCGGTGCCACACCCTGCAAGCCGGGCTCGGCCACACTGCCGTTCTTCGGTATCGAGCCGGTGCTGGTCGATGACAACGGCGAGGTCCTCGAAGGAAATGGAGTCTCGGGCAACCTGTGCCTGGCGCGCTCCTGGCCTGGGCAAGCTCGGACTATCTACGGAGATCACGAACGCTTCCAGAAGACCTACTTCGATGCCTATCCCGGCAGGTATTTCACCGGCGACGGGTGCCGCCGCGACGAGGACGGCTACTACTGGA
>CAZEIY010000112.1:0-3601 GCA_964512375.1 uncultured Rickettsiales bacterium
TCCCTTCGTCGATCTCGCTGTCGCAGTCGTTGTCCGTGCCGTCGCAGACCTCTACTGCGCCAGGACTGCGCGTGGCGTCTTCGTCGTCACAGTCCTCGTCTCCGCTGGACGGTAGGTTGTCCGCCCCGCAGGTCGAGTAGCCGTCGCCGTCGCCATCAGCCTGGTTGAGCGCCATGTTGGTGTCATCGCAGTCCCCAGGGCTCGCGCCGTCGTAACACGAGAGAATCCCCGTACCCTGGTAGTCCGCGCCCTCGCAGTAACCGTCACCGTCGTCATCGACCCCTGCCGTTCCTTCGTCGATGTCCCCATCACAGTCGTTGTCGGTACCATCAGCCAGTTCCGGCGCGCCGACGTACGCCGAAGCGTCGTTGTCGTCACAGTCGTCCACCGCCCCGAAACCATCACCGTCCTGGTCTTCGAGCGCTCCATCGCGGCAGTCGTCATCAAGACCGTTGTTGGCCACCTCCTCGGCTCCCGGATTCACCGCGGCGTTGCTGTCGACACAATCCCAGTCCGGCATGTCATCGGGATCTTCGGGGCTGTAATCGGGGTCCTCGGCCGGATAGCCATCCCCGTCGTTGTCGATTCCATCGACGCCGTCACAGCTCTGATCGAGATCATCGCCGTAGGGATCAGGAGCCCCGGGGTAGACCGTGTCGTCCGCAGGGCCGCAGTCCACCTCGTCCAGAGAGCGGTCTCCGTCGAAGTCGTTGAGGGTGTTCCCCGGAAGATCACAACCGATCAAGGTCAAGACAAACAGCAGCGCTGAGACGAGCCTCATCATGATTCCTCCAAGGAGCCCAACGCCGGCCCCAGAGGGCAGCCCGTGAGCAAGTACTCCGAAGTATATAGTCGTTCTTCTACTCACATCAGGATGAACACATGCTCCACCCTTCCGGTCGTCCCATCACTGTCATTCTCATCGCCCTATTGCTCTGCGTGGTTGCCCCTGGCTGCATAACCTACGACGATGACGACGACACCAGCGGAGATGACGACACCGCCGGAGATGACGACACCGCACCAACCGACGCCGACAATGACGGGTCCCCCGCAGGTACCGACTGCGATGACAACGACCCAGCGAACTTTCCCGGTAACACCGAAGTCTGCGACAACCAGGATAACAACTGCGATAGCACGGTCGATGAGGGCGTCATCACCGACGGTGCTGGCTGTATCGATTCGGGGAGTCCCGGTTTCCCCAGCGTTATCGGCGACCTGACGATTGCGGTCCGAACGGGTGACACTCCCGAATCCGGCACAGACGACGGCCCCATTCGCTTCTGCCTGAACAGTGACGATTGTTGGAGTCTCAACAACGCAAACTGGAACGACTTCGAGCGCGACGAAGTCGATGTATTCACTCTCGAAAACGTCAACATCGAACGCAGCGATGTCGACTGGGTTCAGTTTCAGTTCTCGGAAGATGACGACTGGAAGCTTGCCTGCGTCGAAGTATCCTTCGACGGCGAACAGGTCTACTGCGGAGAGCCTGGTCAGTGGCTCGGCACGAACTCCACCTCAGCTACGATCTGGTCGGATACCACCCTGGCGAGCTCATGCAGCAGTTGCTACGAGTCTCCTCTCACCCATGGCCCCATGGTCGGCGCTATCGAGAGTGATCTGGCCAGGGTCTGGGTGCGCTCGACCTCTACCCGGCAGACCAGCATCCGAGTCGCTACAAACGTCTCTGCGCTCGGTGGCGCCTCCCCGGTCGCCTACGCCTACCCAGCATCGGCTGGAGACATGACTCATGTGTTCGAGGTGGAGGGTCTCTCGCCACAGACCACATACCACTACGCGGTTGATGTGGATGGCAGCCAGGAGGGAACCGGGAGCTTCACCACGGCCCCGGCTCCAGCCAGCCCTGCTCAGTTCAGCTTCGCGTTTGGTTCCTGTAGCAAATATGACGAGCAGCCCATTTTCGACCAGATCGCCCTCGAAGATCCCGACGCCTTCTTCTTCGTGGGGGACAACCACTACGGGAACACCAATGAGCTCAGTGATCTGCGGCGCTACTACAAGTGGGGCCTGGAGATCGAGAACCGCGCCGACCTCTTGCGCAACACCATCACCCTGGCCACCTGGGATGACCATGACTATGTCGGCAACAACACCGACGGTACCGCCTCTGGCAAGGACAACGCCCTGCAGGCCTTCAGCGAGTACTGGGCGAACACGTCGTATGGCACTCCGGCAATCGATGGTGTGTTCAGCAGCTGGAGCTACGGCGACATCGAGTTCTGGCTCCTCGACGACCGCTTCTGGCGAGCCATCGACAACAACATCCTGGGCAATGCCCAGACAGCATGGCTCGAGAGCGAACTGCTCGCCTCGACGGCGACGTTTAAGTTCCTCATCAGCGGCAGTCAGTGGACTAACGAAGGCAGCACAGACAGCTGGGGGGCCTACCCAGATGCACAGACCGATCTACTCGACTTCATCGCCGACAATGATGTCGAAGGCGTGGTGCTGATGTCGGGCGATGTCCACTTCAGCGAGATGCGACTACTACCCGGCGGACACCTGGGCTATTCGATCCCCGAGCTGACCTCATCACCCCTGGCCAACTCGCTCAGCAGCCGGGAGCCGAGCAACGAGCAGGTCGTCTACTTTGCCAGCGAGCCCTCGTACATGATGGTCGATGTAGACACGACCGGCTCCGATCCGTCGATCACTGCCACGCTCTATGACGAGAATGGTGGCTTTGTAGACAACTGGCAGATCTTTCACTCTGACCTGGTCGTGCCGACTACCTACCCGGTAGACCCCAAAGAGAACCCCGACTTCAACGGGGATGGCTACGCAGATCTGGCCATCGGCATGCCCTATGAGGACATCGGCACCGACACCGATAGTGGAGCGATCTTCGTGATGCCAGGCTCCTCCGTGGGCGGGCGTAGCCTGGGCAGCGAGATGTGGCATGCCGACTCCACTGATGTTCCCGGAATCGTCGAGGCTGAAGATCAGTTCGGGGCCGCTCTCGCCTACGGAGACTTCAATAATGATGGCTTCAGCGATCTCGCCGTGGGCAGCCCCGGCGAAGACGTGGACTCCGATGATGAAGCTGGCATGGTGACTGTCTTTTACGGCACCGCCGACGGACTCGATGGCAGCAACGCCGAGAACTGGCACCAGGAGACACAAGATGTTGCCGGCACCGGCGAAGACAATGATATCTGTGGATACGCAGTAGCAGCGGGTGACTTCGACAATGACGGCTTCGACGATCTGGTCATTGGCTGCCCCGGCGAAGCCATTGGCTCCGAGGTTGAGGCGGGCGCTATTATCACGCTGTATGGCACTGCGACCGGTCTGAGCGCCACAGCTGGTCCCGGCTCCCAATTCTTCTCTCAAGATCACCTCGCAGGCACCACCGCTGAGGCCGGCGACTTCTGTGGCGCCTCGCTCGCTGTTGGAGACTTCGACAACGATGGCTTCGACGACATCGCCATGGGCTGCCCCAACGAGTCCATCGGCTCGACTGCAGGGGCTGGACTTGTAGGCGTGTTCTTCGGTTCTGCTGCCGGTCTCAGCGACACCGGCAACCAGACTCTGCACCAGGGAACCTCGACCAGCTTGCTCTCCGGGACTGCCG